>JAYELL010000008.1 GCA_034717495.1 Chloroflexota bacterium
CCGCCGTATCTCCGTGTCGCTGACTGCGGTCTGCCGTCCGTCGTCCGCCGTCTTCTGGCCGCCGTATCTCCGTGTCGCTGACTGCGGTCCGCCGTCCGTCGTCCGCGGTCTTCTGAAAGCCGTCCGTCGTCCGCGGTCTTCTGAAAGCCGTCCGTTGTCTGCGGTCTTCCGGAAGGCCGTGGCAATCTCATCGCAGTTCAAGCGCCATCTGTACCGCCTGGTAGGCATCGACCACACCATAACCTGCCAGGTTGTTGGGTACGCCAATGAGCGCACCCGCGGGCGTGCAGTATGCCGGCGTCACGGCGCTGACCCTGCCGGAACCACCTGACAGGGACTCCTCCAGTTGTTCTGCTACCGGTGGTCTATCGTCGTTGGGCAGGGTAGCGCCTTCCACGCCCGAAAAAGGCTTTGACGACTCGATCAGAATGGCCTCGGTTGCGTCGATGTCGCCCATGAGATCAGGATTTGCCGACCACATCAGGGCTACTACACCCGCCACGTGGGGACCGGCCATCGACGTGCCCGAGGAGATTCTGTAGGTGTCTCCCGGATACGCCGAGAGCACATCCACGCCAGGCGCAACGATATCGGGCTTAACCCGGCCACTTTCATCGACGGTGACCGGGCCGCGGCTGCTGAAGGTCGCCAGATGGCCCTCCCGGTCGATCGCGCCCACCGAAAATGCAGCATCATAGATGGCAATGGGATCGGTAAGGGAACTGCATTCGGGCCCACTGTTGCCCGCCGCGGCTACGACGAAGATGCCGGCCGCGCGCAGGGCTTCCAGGGCCGGCTGCAGGGAGGTCGGGTCGCAGCCCTCGTAATCCTCCGGACAACCCCATGAGTTGTTGAGAACGTGCGCCGAGCGCGCCGGATCGCCATCGACGAAGGGGTCTCCCCCGAGAGGATAGGGAGCCAGCATGAACTGCATACAGGCCAGATAGAAGGCCGGGTTGCCCAGATTGCGGGCCAGATTGGTGCAGGCGAACCAGGTGGCATCAGGAGCGACACCCACGCTGTTTCCCAATACCGAGCCCAGTGTATGCGTCCCGTGACCACCGTGGTCCACCGGCGTTTCCGTGCCATACCAGGGATCGAGCCAGTTGTAATCGTGCTGCCCCTGCCCCCCTCGATAGCCGTCGGCCAGTTCGGGATGATCGAATTGCGCACCCGAGTCCGATTGCCCGACGACGATTCCCTGGCCGGTAATCCCCAGATCGTTCCAGACCCGATCAGCGCCGATGCTGGTCAAGTTCCAATCAGGTTCACCTGGTTGCGTCGGGAAACCGGTGGCGATAGCCAGCGGCGACTGGTTTGGCCGGAGTCTTGGACTGGGTAGCACACGGTCCACCTCTGGGCGGCGCGCCAGCCACAGGCGCCGCAGCAATCCACCATCCACCTCGATGGCGTTCACCAGATAATAGGATGTGTAGTCGATTCCCCGATCATCTAAACGCTGTCGCAGTTCGGCCTGTGTCCCGGAAGCATGCTGGACCAGGGTGTCGAAAACGGTTTGCCGGCGCAGGGAGAAATCTGCCATATCCGCAGTCGCCGACAGGTCGGCCTGGTCCTTCAGCACCACGAAGAGGCGATCGCCGTGGAACCCGCTCTGTCCACCGGTCAGATATAACACACCAGCGGCCAAAGCCAGCCCGATGGCAGGGACGGCCCAGGCACCCCGTGGACGGAAACGGGCCAACCGGGATGACAGGAGGATCATGACCAGACCGACCAGCCAGGCAATCACCATGGCAATAAATGCAGCGCCCAGGGTCTTCATGGCGATTGGATCCATCGCCTCCAACACCAAGCCATCGGTATCGACAAATACCAGCGGCGCTGCGGCGGCCAGTCCGAGTAACGATGCCAGCGCTGGCCGGCGGGATGACTCGGGCGGCGGACCCAGCCTGGTGACACCCATGGCGGCCCAGCCCAGGGCTGGAAGAGCGACCATGAGCGCAAGCTGAAGGCCATTGAGACTCAAGGCGCTGGCCATGATGAGCACCAGTGCACCGGTCACGAATCCCCCTGTGACAAGGTCGTGGGTAGCGCCCCCTGGATCGGTCACCAGAGCTGCCAGCCATGTGCGACTCATGATCTGGCTGGCAAGCAGGCCGAATACCAGTCCGAGAAGAAGATTGAGAAACACGTCCAATGCCGATCCCATGGCACCCCAGGCGATCCAGATAAGTGCAAAAAGAAGGGCAATGGCGACAGAAACCATCGAGCCGGTCCAGGTTGCTCTGGGCAAATGTTGAGAGCGGGCCATCCATACAAACACCAGTAGACAGGCCAACGACACGCCAATCTGCAGCAGGATGATTTCCTGGCTGGCTGTCGACGGCAATAAGCGTGTCGGGGCCATCAGCAGGAGAAAGCCGGCCGCGGCAAGCCAGGCCTGGAAGATACCTCGATGCCGTCCGTCCGTCCAGATCAGCGCCAGCGGCAGGAGCACGATGCCGATTGCAATTGCCTGGATGGCGGTCATGGCCGCAGGGTCGGGGATCGATACTGCCATCGATTCGAACAGGGCGGCCAGCCAGCTGGCACCCTGTGCACCGAAGGAGACGAGGGAAATCCAGGCGAGAACCAGCAGAATAAGGGAGCGTCGTGCCCACACATTGCAGCCGGTGGATTCTGTTTCAGGGTTACCGTGGTTATCTGTTTCCATAGACCTTAGACCTTCGCATCGCCGGGAGTCAACCGGTCGGCATATTGTAAAGCCAGGGACAGAATCGGACAAACATGGCTTCTGGCATCATCCATTCGAGGGATGCCGCAATTGGCATCATCATCCATTCGAGCGACGATACAATCCCCCGTATTGGTACCTGAAAGTATAGCCTTATTGGCGATGACACCCGGAAAGAAATTTGATAGAATGAAGCGAAACTCAGGAAGGCTGGCTGTGCCGTCCTGCCAGAAAGGCCAAAGCCGTGATCGCAGGGTCAAGTTCCCATACAAAAAAGATGACAGTTCTCGTCGTTTCTGCGCATCCGCTCTTCGGAGAGGGGTTAGTTCGACTGCTGGGCGATCAAGTTGAGGTGATCGGCACGGTGCCCACCTGGAAAGATGCCCAGAGCGTGGTGCCGGACAGACGCCCCCATGCCATCATCGTTGACCATGAGGATGCCGATTTGACCGAAAGCGATCTGGCTCCGTTGTTGTGGCCTGAGGGGGAGGATCTGCGAGTTATTTTCGTTTCCCTGGCCGGCGACACCATGACCGTTCACCAACGACGGCAGGTAACCGGCGCCGGTGAAGCTGATCTCATACGTGCCCTCAAGGGCGACCGCTGGTAATCTCACCCGAAAAAAGGGAGAAGGAACCGAATGGATCGATCTCAGAATCGCAAACATCTCATAATTGTATCGGTACTGATAGCCATCGCGACCGTGACCGTCATCATCCTGTTCGAAAACATCCAGATGTTCCAGCCGGCGGCCAGTGCCCAGGCGGCATCTGTCGACAGCTTGTTCCGTGTGCAAATGTGGGTGATCGGCTTTCTTTTCGCTCTGATCATCGTGTTTATGCTGTACAGCATTGTCGTTTTTCGCCGGCGGGATGGCGATGATGGTGATGGCGCCTACATCCATGGCAACACCAAGCTGGAAATTGTCTGGACAGTCATTCCGTTGATCACAGTCCTGGTTTTCGCCTTTTTTTCGGCCCGCGCGCTGGCAAAGGTCACCGGCGAAGCGCCGAACGAACTTGAGGTCGATGTGATCGCCCAGCAGTTTTCCTGGCGCTTCAACTATCCCGAGTTGGGTATTGAGAATTCTCCCGTATTGATGCTGCCAAAGGATCGACCGGTAGTGCTGCACCTCACTTCGATCGACGTGATCCACGATTTCTGGGTGCCAGAGTTCCGGGTCAAACAGGACGCCGTGCCTGGCCTGATCTCCGATCTTCGCATCCGGCCGACCAAAGTTGGTACGTTCAAGGTGCGTTGTGATGAGCTGTGTGGCATTCTACACCACGCGATGTTGGCCGATATCCAGGTAACAGAGCCATCCGACTTTGACAGCTGGACTTCAGAGCAGATAGCGGAGATCGAGGCGGCGAATGCAATGGCGGCGACAGGAGGCGAGGCTGTAGTTCGGGGCAAGGACATAGCCGAAAACGCCCTTCCCAACTGCGTGGGGTGCCACAACGTCACCGGGGAATCGACCGGCATTGGGCCCTCCTGGAAGGGTCTCTTCGGAATGGAACGGCAGTTCGCCGACGGCACATCGATGATGGCCGACGAGAACTATCTGCGCAAATCGATTCTCGAGCCCGGTCTCCAGGTGGTAGACACATGCCCTCTGGGACCCTGCATCCCAGGTGTGATGCCGCAAACCTATGGCGAATCGTTGAGCGAACAGGACATAAACGATTTGATCGAATACATCAAGAGCCTGGCTGAGTAACAAACGCCGGGTGGTCAACCTCCATTGACCACAGCGCGCTTTCCTGAATTGTCCGAGGAGGATACTGAATGAGAGTATTACCATCCCTGGGAATCATCCGTGGCCTTGTAGGCTTCGTCATTGGATGGGCCGTAGGCTATGGCTTCGTATCGGTCGCGAGAGCCATGCTCGGCCTCGAGGTCGCCTGGATTCCGCAAACCACTGCCGGTGCTGCTTCAGAAGGGGCCATGGTTTTCGCAGCCATCCTTGGTGTCATCGGCTTTATGGTGGGTGTCGGCGCACTGACAGACTGGTTCAAATGGGCAGTCGGCCAGGAAACCCCCATCCAACATGGTCCACCGGAGGACCAGCCTGCCTGGACACGCTATTTCGGCGTGGACTACAGCCACAAGATCATTGGCATTCAATATACCATTACCGGCATTCTTCTGTTGCTTTTTGCAGGGACCCTGGCGATCCTCTTCCGCTTTGAACTCATGAATCCCGGCCTGAGTGAATTCTCTCAGGGCAGCGGTACCAGTTGGTACTATACCTCCATCAGCGCCCACGGGATCATCATGATCGCCAGCATCCTGTTGGGCATCGGCGGCATGTCAAACTACCTGGTTCCGTTGATGATCGGCGCCTCGGATATGGCGTTTCCAAGGCTCAATGCCTTCGCCTTTTGGATCGCTGTTCCCGGTGCACTGCTGGTGGTACTCGCCATGTTTTTGGGCGGTTGGGACACCGGCTGGACCGGCTATCCACCCCTCAGTGCGCAGTCTCCCCTGGGTGTGCAATACTTTTTCCTGGGCGTCTTTTTCGTAGGCATGTCATCCATCCTGGGCTCGATCAACATCCTCGTAACTACACTGCGGATGCGGGCACCGGGCATGAGCCTCTTCCGAATGCCGATCTTCGTCTGGGCTGCCTTCGCCACAGCCATCATTCAGCTTACAGCCACCCAACTCATCGGCCTCTCCTTCCTGATGGTGGTGATGCAGCGGTTGTTCGGCATGGGCTTTTTTGACCCGCGAGTGGCGGTAATCGCCGACATGTTGCCTTCCCAGCTCTGGGAAGGGGGCGGCAACCCGATCCTCTTCCAGCACCTGTTCTGGTTCTACAGCCATCCCGCTGTGTACATCTTCATCCTGCCTGGCCTGGGTATTATCAGCGAGTTGTTGCCGGTCTTCGCCCGAAAGCCCTTGTTCGGCTACAAGTGGATTGCCATGTCCAGCATGGCAATCGCCCTCGTAGGCTTCCTGGTCTGGGCCCATCACATGTTCGTATCCGGAATGAGCTACTACCTGAGAGTGCCTTTCATGTACTCGACCCTGTTGGTGGCGGTGCCAACCGGCGTAAAATTCTTCAGCTGGGTCGGCACCCTTTGGGGCGGCAAGATTATCTTGAAGACGCCCATGCTGTTTACCCTGGGTGCCATTTCGGTATTCCTGATCGGCGGTCTTACCGGCCCCCCGCTGGGCATGGTCACGACAGATATGAATCTGCACGACACCTATTACGTGGTCGGTCATTTCCATGCCACCATGTTTGGCGGGTTTGTCTTTCCATTCTTCGCTGCGCTGTATTACTGGTATCCCAAGGCGACAGGGCGCATGTATAACGAGCGCCTGGGCCAGATACATTTCGCGCTGATGCTTCCCGCTTTCTACGTCATGAGCCTGGGGCAGATGTGGACCGGCACCATGGGTATGCGCCGCCGCATCGCCGACTACGACCCGGCGTTGGGCATCGATACCGCACACATGATGGTCACCATCGCTGGGCTGGTCATTGCCACCTCGGTATGCATCATGCTCGTCAACCTGATCGTCAGTGCCCGCCGCGAACGGGTCGCCGGCGCCAATCCCTGGCGCTCCCGGGGACTGGAATGGCAGATTCCCTCTCCCGTACCGGAGCAGAGCTACGCAACCACACCCATTGTAGTGGGAGAACCCTACGACTACGGCCTTGCCGACTCGCCCTACGTGATGATGGCGCCGGCCTTGTCGGGTGGAGATTGACAGAATGCCAATACGAAATAGGGTTGACAGCGTTTCCGGCCTCGAGCAGGTGGAACAAAAAATGGAGTTGGCACAATGAGCCTTTTGATATTGATTTGTCTACCGTTCCTGGTTGCAGGCGCCATCCTGGTTGGGTTGCTTCTGATGACCCGAATCATGCCAGGCGATCCATCCAAGGCGAAAACCGCGGCGCCCGTCGTGCAACCTGTACCTGCCCGCGGGCCGGAATACATGGCGTTGGCAGGCGAACGTGGAAAGACATACCGCCGTGGTTTCATAGTGCTGCTGGCATTAGCAGCACTTACCATGCTGGAGTTCGCTGTGGCGATCTACACCGGATCGCTGGTGCCCCTGTTCATCATCGCGCTGGGCAAAGCGGCGCTTATCTTGCAATACTTCATGCACTTTTCGAGCATTTGGAGTGAGGAGGCCCACTAAATGGCAGTTGTTACTGAGTCGATTGAAGCTATCCACGAATCATACGAGTGGCAGACATCTAACAATCGCCTGGGGCTGTGGCTCTTTTTCCTATCCGAGAGCTTCATCTTCGGTGGGTTGCTGGTGGCCCGCTTCTTCCTGTGGGGAGGCACGCGACCTGATCTGAACCAGACGTTTCCCTTTTTCATTACAGGGGTTCTGTTGCTCAGCAGCTTTTTCATGAATCGAGCCGAGTCGGCAATCGCTTACGACGACCGCAAAACCTTTTTGCGCAGCCTGCTCATCACTGCGTTCCTTGGCACCATCTTTTTGTTAGGCGTGATCTTGTTCGAATGGGGTTTTTCGGTCGAGGAGGGCAACCTGGTGCTGGGCAACCACATCAAACCCACCGACGGCGTCTATGGCGCTGTACTCTACGGCATGACCGGCTTGCACGCCCTGCACGTGCTCAGCGGCGTGATAGTGATCCTCATCGTGTGGAACCTGGGCCGCAAGGGACATTACTCCCGCGAAAAACATTGGGGCGTCGAAGCAACAGCCATCTATTGGCACTACGTGGACCTGGTATGGGTCTTCTTCTACCCGGCTCTCTATCTGATCGGAACAGCGGTCGCCGTAGGCCACGGCTAACGACAGACCGTAAACCTGTCCTGGCCGATCGCATCGGCTCATCAGTGCATCCATGAATCCTTTAGCAAGCGCCTTGCTCCAGTCATGGGAATGGCGCATCGACGTTATTCTGGTCCTGATGATCGCCGGTGCGCTCTACACGCGCGGTTGGCGACGTCTGCATGCCATCGTCTGCCAGCATCCTGAAACACCTCGAACAAACCCGCGGTCTCCACTGGTGACAGGCTGGAAGCTGGCCTCCTACTGGTCTGGGTTGGCAGTCCTGGCGGTTGCTCTCATGTCGCCCATCGACGTGTTGAGCAGCCAGCTCTTTTCTATGCACATGATCCAGCATCTGTTGCTGGTAATGATTGCCCCGCCCCTGCTGCTGATTGCCAATCCCTTCCCGATCATCATGTGGAGCCTGCCCGTTAAGGCCAGGCGCCAGGCAAGCCAGTTACTCAACCAGGAAACCCGATTTCGCCAGGTCCTGACCAGGATCACGGCTCCCGGCATTGTCTGGTTTCTCTATGTCGCGGTCTATATCGGCTGGCATGATCCTGACATGTATAACCTGGCTCTTCAGAGTAACTTCTTCCACGATCTCGAACATATCACCTTTTTTGTTACAGCGATGCTCTTTTGGTGGCACGTAACAGGGGTTGCACCCCGCTTCCACAAAACATTCACAGGTTCCAAACGTCTGCTGTACGTTATCTCTGTCATACCGGTCAATATGTTTGCCGGCGTGGCCATCGCTTTCGCCAACCAGCCAATTTACGACTACTACACCACCGTGCCCCGCTTCTATGGTCTCTCAGTAATGGAAGACCAGATGCTTGCAGGGACCATCATGTGGATCCCTGGCAGCATGATGTTTTTGTTGGCTGCACTCATCCTGCTGGCCAGGATTGTCCAGACAGAAGCGGACAAGTCCATCGATGCAAATCCGGCCTGGCTCGTCGACGAAAACTCGTCGGGGCATCATTGAGTCTCGTAGCTGAACCCGGTATGTCTGACAGAAACGCCGCTGGTGCGAACAACCTGAACCGTTTTTTGGCAGCGATGCGTCTGTCCAGGCGAAACACCCTGCTCTGGCGCAACGGGATCACATGGCTCATTACTATCGTCATGACGGGGTTGTTTGCGACTCTGTCCCTGGCGCACGGTGGCGGCACGCCGCAGTTGGTGAAAGTTGCCACAGGGCCCAACGAGTTGTATGCTTATACCAGTCCCGCTCCCGTGCGGGTCGGAACCCTTCATGTCACCGTGGCCCTTGCGGTGCCCGAGACCGAGAAACCCGTTCTGGATGCCGCGGTGCGCGTTGAATTGAAGCCGGTCGATAACAGATCGAAAATCGAGACCATCCGAGCCTATGCCACGCGGGATCAGGCCGCCAACAAAACGACCTACGAGACCGATATCCAAGTCCCCGAGGCGGGCCAATGGCAGGTCGACATATCCTATGAGACGTCAGAGGGAAAGGGCAACGCCGACTTCCTTCTGGAGGTCAAGCCGAAATCACCGGTAAACTGGTTGGTGATCGGCGGCATCGGCCTGGCGCTCCTGGTCGGCGGCTGGTTGTTCCTGACGAGCCGAAACTCAGAATCCAATGATCAAAACGCTGTTCAGTAAACGTTATATTTTTGCCACCCTGTTTGTGCTTCTGGCGATGTTTGTCATGATTCGCCTGGGTGTCTGGCAGTTGGATCGCCGGCAGCAACGCCTGGCCTCCAACGCGGATGTGACCGCCAAACTTGCCGAATCTGCCCAATCGGTGAACGATGCCCTGGCAGGCCGGTGGACTATTCCGGAGGAGCGGGATACGATAAGAAATACCCGGGCCACTGCTACCGGCCAATTTGACTACGACAACCAGATTCTCCTGTTGCAGCAACCGGTGCAAGGTCGTCCGGGGATGCATCTCATTGCACCCTTGATGCTTGGCGACTCGGGCAAAGCGATACTGGTCGACCGCGGCTGGATTCCCGAGGCCCAGGCGGGGAATCCCGCCCAGTTCAACGATGCGCCCGGTGAACAATGGGTGACGGGCTTCCTTCAACCTCCGCAGATTTTGTTCGGCCGGGCAGCCAGGAAAGCCGCTGCCGATCCCACACCAGCTGAAGCAAAATCGCAGTGGTATCGGGTCGATATCGATGCAATCCAACACCAGATGCCCTACGAGCTGTTGCCCGTTTTTCTGACACAATCACCGCCGCCAGAAGGAAATCTGGCCCTGCCGACACGCGTCGACCCCGAGTTCGACCTCTCGGAAGGCTCCCATTTGAATTATGCCTTCCAATGGTTTTCCTTTGCCCTGGTCGCAGGGATCATCTACGTGAGTATCGTGCGAAGCCGGGAGAAAAAGCGACAGCAGGGCTCGGTCGAGGCGCCAGGCGGAGACAATCCACAGGAACAGCCGTCGGCCCTGGGAGGCACCAATCATGTCTAGAATCACCGGGCTGGCACTCGTGTTGATCCTTGTTGCCAGCGCATTGTCGGGATGTGGAAAATCCTATGAGTTCAAAGGCACGGCCTACCCAGCAAACAGAGAGGCAGCTGACTTCGAGTTGATGGCCTCCAGCGGCGATCTTTACCGGCTTAGCGATCATCAGGACAAGGTACACCTGCTCTTTTTCGGTTACACCTCCTGCCCCGATGTCTGCCCAACATCCCTGTCGGAAGCACGCCAGGTCCTGGAGGGCCTCGGTGACGATGCCGAGCAGGTTCAGGTCCTCTTCATCACCGTGGACCCTGAGCGCGATAGCGTCACCAAACTGGCAAATTACACAGCGGCCTTTCATCCCGCCATTCTGGGGCTGACTGGCGACCAGGACGAGCTTGCTGTCGTGCGAGACGAGTATGGCATCATCGCGGAAAAGAAGATCTTTTCAGAGTCGGCCCTGGGTTATCTCGTCAATCATACCGCCCGCATGTTTTTGGTCGACCAGGAAGGCAATCTGAGCTACAGTTATCGATTTAAGACACCGGCCGAGGATATCCTGTCGGACGTTCAGCATCTGATTGAATCGTAACCGGCGATCTCGAGCGAGAAACAAGGATGCCACACCGGGCCAGAATCCTCCGCCATGTGATCTTGATCACCCTGGCGCTCATCACATTGAGCGGCTGTCAGCGTGCCAGTCGCCAGGGTGATCAGGCGCCCGAGGTGAACGTGACCCTGGAGATTGCGCCCCAGCCGCCGGTCCAGGGCCCAACCCACCTGATCATCAGGCTGACCGATGGCAAAGGGCTGCCGGTTGAAGGCGCAACCTTGCGCATCAAGGGCGATATGTCCCACGCCGGCATGGTACCGGTGCGGGCGGAGGCCAGCGGCGGCACCGGTGGTGTTTATGAGGCCGACTTCGAGTGGACCATGGGCGGCGATTGGTTTGTGACGGTATTGGCAACCCTGCCCGACGGGCGTTTGACCTCCCGGCGATTCGATCTGACCGTTCTGGGTGAGATGCCATGACGGTATCCAATGGGCCTTCCGGCCCCGTTCTTTTACAACACAATCCACGCTTTGATCTGCTCCGTGTGCCTGGATTAGGCAAGCTGCTGCGCTGGCGATGGGGACGGCTGGTCTTCCAGGTCCCTCTTCTTCTGCTGGCGTTGTTGATGATCTACGATGGGCTAACCGGTCCCCAGTTGGCTCCCCAGAACATCTCTACGGTAGCCGCCTGGGTGCACTACCGCGGTTTTGTGATCCTGGCCCTGCTGCTTGTGGGCAATCTCTTCTGCATGGCCTGTCCATTCACCTTGCCAAGAACGGTGGCGCGGAAGTTGAGCGGTCGAGGCAGGCGCTGGCCCAGGGCGCTGCGCCACAAATGGATGGCAATCCTGCTGTTGCTGGCACTCTTCTGGCTGTACGAATGGCTCGACCTGTGGGCCTCTCCCTGGTTGACCGCCTGGCTGGCCATCGCTTATTTCGTTGCGGCCTTTGTTCTGGAGGCACTGTTTTCGGGGTCACCCTTCTGCAAGTACCTGTGCCCCCTGGGAACCTTCAACTTCGTCAGCTCGACCGTGTCACCGCTGCAGATCACGGCGCGCAACCGCGAAATCTGCCGTAGCTGTGTTGGCAGAGAGTGCGTTAGCGGCAGCCCGCAGGTTCTGGGATGCGGCACCGATCTGTTCGTGCCCCAGGTCAATAGCAACATGGATTGCATCTTCTGCCTCGATTGTGCCCGGGCCTGTCCCCATGACAATGTAGCCCTGGCCTCGCGACCGCCGCTGCACGAACTGGTCTGTCACGCCTGGCCCCGTCGCTGGGACATGGCGTTTCTGGCCTTCGTTTTTGCGTTTGCCAGTGTGAGCAACGCGTTTGGCATGATTCCACCAGTCTATGAACTGGAGGCTCGCCTGGCGCAATGGCTGGGAACGAGCAATGAAGCCCTGATCCTGGGGTTGATCTTTGGCGTCTTGAATCTGCTTCTGCCGGCCGTTCTGGGATTGACCGCCGCCTGGCTCAGTCGTGGATTGGCAAAAAACGATGGCGAGCCGTTGCGAGTCGTGTTTAGCCGCTATGCGCCTGCGCTGATCCCGCTGGCCTTTGCCATCTGGTTCGCCCATTATGGCTTTCACTTCGTGACAGGCGCACTGACGATCATCCCGGTTGCGCAGGGCTTCCTGATCGACCACGGGATATTGCTCCTGGGTGCAGAGCCCAACTGGTTGCTGGGCCCCGTCCTGCCTGCAGAGTGGCTTTTGCCGCTACAGATCATCGCCGTGCTGATCGGATTCGCCGGTAGCCTGTATGTGACGACCCGGCTTGCCAATCGGGCCGGTGGCAGCGTAGCAATGGCCAGGCGGGCGGTCTTACCGTGGATTGTATTGCTTCTGGGCCTGGCCCTGGCCGCTATCAGTGTCTTTAGTGAGCCCATGGAAATGCGTGGAACGATTGAGTTGATGGCGTTAGGAGTGTAGATTGAGTCATATGACATCAGAACAGCAGTCGATTGTCCTGGAAACCGTGTCAGCCAAGGAAACCATCGACAAGAAAACAGGCGTGGAAAGCAAACAGGGATCACAGGCTTCTCTCGTGCAGACCCTCATGGTACTTTTCAAAATGAGGGTCGTTGCCCTCCTGGTGTTCGCCGCCGTCGGTGGCGCCTTTCTCGGCGCCAGCGGCTGGCCTGGCTTGTCCACCTTGCTTCTGGTCATCGTGACCGGCGGTCTGACGGCGATGGGTGCTTCGGCGATCAACCAATATGTGGAGCAAGATAGCGACAGGCAGATGAACCGGACCAAACACCGACCTCTCGCAAGTGGCACTTTCGAGGATACCCGCTGGGTGCCATGGGTTGCGACTGCCATGATCGTGCTGCCGATTCTGGTGGTGCTGCCCTTTAATCAAGCCCTGGCATTTTTCCTGGGCCTGGGTGCCTTCATCTACGTGGTCATCTACACCATCTGGCTGAAGCCGCGGACACTGCTAAACATTGTCATCGGCGGTGCCGCAGGCAGTGCCGCGGTCCTGGCCGGAGCCGCGGCAGCGGGGAATTGGTCGGCTCCAGGCGCTTTGGTGCTTGCGCTTCTGGTCTTCGTGTGGACGCCAACCCATTTCTGGAGCCTGGCAATCGTTTATCGCAACGACTACGCCAGGAGTGATCTGCCCATGCTTCCGGTATCGGCAACGCCTCGCCAGTCGGCCTTCTGGGTCCTGGTACACACCCTGGCCACTGCCCTGG
This sequence comes from Chloroflexota bacterium, assembly GCA_034717495.1. Classification (NCBI taxonomy): domain Bacteria; kingdom Bacillati; phylum Chloroflexota; species Chloroflexota bacterium. The sequence goes on from JAYELL010000008.1 coordinate 13,156, forward strand.
CTGCGCTGGTGCTGGTCTTCGATCCAGCGTTGGGTTTGCTCTACTTTGTCCCCGTGGCCCTGGCCACCGTCGATTTGGTGTACCGCAACGTCAAACTGCTGCGAGACCCATCTGGAAACAACGCGCGCGCGTTGTTTATGGCCTCCAATATCTACCTGGCTGTCGTGCTGCTCATGATCTGTGTCGATGCCACGATTACCGCCCTGTAGAGGGCCGGAACACACCGATTTTCAGGAGCCCTGGCATTCCGCCGGGGCTTTTTTTAGTGCATTCCGGCCAAGGTCAATAGTTGCTGCAGATTCGCGCGATTCGCGGCTGATCCTGCTTGCGAAATACCAGCAGCGCTCAGGGGAGGAACTATCGCGCCCTTTTTCTGTGGTATAGTGGTATAATGGATTCATCCGGGTATAACAGATCGCCAGTTGTCATCCCAATTCACCCATCAGGCGCTCCCACTGTCGTTACATTGCACCGCGCCGGCTCCCAGCCACGGAGGCTTGCGTCCTATGAATCCTACACAGCACTATCGTTGGTTTCTACCCCTTTTTCCGGCAGTCCTATTGTTTATTGGACTGATTGGGCTGGCCGGAGCAACCGGACAGCCTGGTTTCGGCACCTATCTGGGCGACGCGCGGGCAGATCGAGGATACAGCGTCGCCATGGATCGGCAGGGCAACACCTATGTCACCGGCATGACCAGCTCGACGAACTTTCCGACGGCTGCAACGCCCCTGGTGCCATCGTCCCCCTCGCACAGAGTCGACGCCTTCGTCGCCAAGTTTGATTCCACCGGCAGTAGCCTGGAATACATGCTCTGGTTCAACGCCCAGAGTCTGGATCAACCTGACGAGGGCCTTGGCATTGCGGTCGACTCAGATGGCAGTGCCTACGTGACGGGCCAGACACGATCGGAGGATTTCTGCCGGGTATTTGGCGCGGTCCCTGGTTTTGACAAGCTCTACAATGGCAACACCGACGCCTTTGTCATGAAGGTAAAACCGGACGGCAGCGGGTTGGTCTATTGTACTTTCCTGGGCGGTTCTGACCGGGATGTGGGACAGGATATCACCCTGGATGAGGAGGGCAATGCCTACATCGTGGGCAGCACCTGGTCCACCGATTTCCCCACAACCGGCAACGCCGCTCAACCCATGCTCGCCGATCTGCGGGATATCCTCGTGGCAAGACTGGATTCTACCGGCACCTCGTTGGAATACAGCACCTTTCTGGGAGGCGTTGGACAGGAAGAGGGCAAGGCTGTGGCGCTGGATATCGCACAACAGATTCTCATCACCGGTTGGACTAATTCGGACGACATGCCTGTAACCTCAAACGCTGTTCAGAACGAAAACGGCGGCGGATTCGATGCCTTCCTTGCTTCCCTCGACCCAATCTCCGGCCAACTGAGCTATTCAAGCTACCTGGGTGGCACTGGCGAAGACCGGGCGCTTGCACTGCGCACAGATCCCGTGGGCAACGCCATTCTAGCCGGATACACGAACTCCTCCGATTTCCCCACAACTGGCGGGGCTTTCGCCGAGCAAGCCATCGGCGGCATCGACGCCTTCGTGACCAAACTCAGTGTCGATGCCTCATCGCCGATATTCAGCACCTATCTCGGCGGCAGTGACGATGATTGGGCCCGTGGTCTGGATGTGGATGGATTCGGCATGATGATCGCCGTCGGCGAGACCCGGTCCGGGGATTTCCCGACCACACCCTCGGCCGCCTTTGCAGCCCTGAGCGGCACCTCCGATGCCTACATCGCGGGTCTCAGCCCGAATGGCGCGACGTTGGCGTATGGGTCTTACCTGGGTGGCGGCGCGCAGGAGAATGGCTTTTCTGTCGCCAGCAATGTCTTTGGGGAAGCGACTCTGACGGGCGCGACAGACTCCGATGACTTTCCTGTGACGCCCGGCGCCTACGACACCACCCACAACGGCAGCGATGATGTCTTCGTGTCCCGCCTGAGAATCGCAGATCCCCTCGATCAGCTGGTGTTTCTACCCATGGCGAATGCCAACGAATAGTTGGCGGGGATGGCAACATGGCAGTATGTCAATATGGCAGCATGCCAAAATGCGAATCGTGACATAATGACATGGCGACATGAACTATTTAGGAATCGGCCACCGGTTCGATCAGCACCTGGCCATGGGTGAGCTCTGTCAAGGCGTGCTGCAAAACATCGACCCTGGCTGCGGGAAGCCGGAGTCGATAGGTTACATCCACGCCATAGTCTTCCTCAACAACTGCTGCTTCGAACTCCGGAAGCAACCGCTGTACGGGGGTCACGCTGGCATAATCGACCACCACGCGCAGGTCAACAGATAACACATGCTCGGCCAGATCGAGACTCTTCAGCCCCTGTTTGACGCCGCCGCTGTAGGCCCGCACCAGTCCCCCTTTGCCAAGCAGTTTTCCACCAAAGTAGCGTGTTACCACCGCGGTGACGTCCCCCACTCCACAATGCTGTAAAACGGTGAACATCGGCTTGCCGGCAGTGCCGTGGGGCTCCCCGTCGTCGCTGTAACCGGCATATCCCGTGCTGCCCGGCGGCCCGATCAGATAGGCCCAGCAGTTGTGGGAAGCATCGGCGAATTCACTCTTTATATCGCTGATAAACGCCCGGGCCGCTTCAACCGTTGGCGTATAGGCAATCGTCGTGATGAACCGACTGCGTTCGATCTTCTCCTCAACCCGGTGGGGCCTGGCCGGAATCGCATAGCGTTCAGACATCAATATCCCAGCGACTGAATCTGTTTTTCACTCATGCCGAAATGATGTCCGATCTCATGAATGACCGTTTTTCTCACCTGTTCGGCAATGGCTTCCGGGCTGCGCCGGTGGGTAGTCAGAGGACCACGAAAGATGGTGATGCGGTCTGGCGGCACCATGCCATAATGGGTGGTACGCCGGGTTAGCGGAACCCCTTCATAGAGACCAAACAACGTCGACCCCGGCCCTACATTCGAGCGCTGGAGTTGGCCGCGTGAAGGCCAATCCTGTACGGTGATGGCCACGTTGTCCATCTTGTCCAGGATTTCGGGCGGCAACGTTGCCACAGCGTCGACTACCAATTGCTCAAACTCTTCCCGGCTCAGCACTCGTTCATCCTCAGTTCAAGGTGCGATCATTATACCAACGGACGCCGATTCGACAAGCCGACAGCAATGGCTTAACTCCTGTTTTTTTGCACCGCCCAGGCATTTTGCAGTTTCCGGGAGATTCAGGCCGGTTTTTCCTTGACAGAAGTCGCAATCTCCGTTAGAATCAGACAGCACTGATTCTCGGCATTAGGAGCTTTCAAAGGAGGGTGTGGCATGCGATGGTCGCGTGTAATCGTTTTTCTAGTCATCTTGACTCTCATTTTAGGTGCCTGCGGGCCGGCTTTGCCCATCGACGCCGACGACACCACTGAGAGTGGTCGCCGATTCTTACTGTCTGTTCCCCGTCTTCAGATCACCTTCGATGAACAGGGACGCCCATCACTGGGGCCCCTGGGCGCTGAACGGATCGAACAGCTGGCCGGCATGCAACCCGGTTCGCTGGTCCTGGACCCCGCGACTGTCGAGTTGATGACGGACGCTGGTATCCAGCATCTGGAGTTGGTTCATACCGACGACGGGGTTTTTGTCTATGCCAATGGCCAACCGCTGCCCAATATCACCTGGGATGGCGAAATGTTGAGCAATGCGGGACAGATTACCGGTTTGTTTGGCCTTCCATATGCCAAACTCATCGACAATCTTGTGCCACTCCTGACCCGAACGGGTCTGAACGTCGTGCTGGAGTTCCCGGCTCAGGCAGGCGCGGCTGTGATTCCTGTGCGCGAGGGGGCCGTGCTTCCTGACATGCCAGCAGTCACCGACGAACCCATTGCAGCGGCGGTGGTCCTCGATTTGGACTACGCTGAAGATGGTACGCTCTCCCTGGCTGGCATCGATGCCCGAGAACTTGCTTCGCTGCTCAATCTTGATCCCAGCGCCTTTTCGTTGCCTCCCAAGTCACGGGCCTTTTTCGAGGAGAACGGAATCGAGGAACTGCGGTTCCATAGTCGGCCAGCCGGTGTGTTTGTAACTGTCAATGGGATGGCACTTCCTCACCTGAGTTGGAGCGACGATACGCTGGGCGCCAGCACGGAAATAGCTGGCGAAGCTTTCGCCGACACCCCGTTGGTCAAAATCATCGACTTCCTGGTACCCAACATGAACAAGGCCAATGTGGATGTGGTAGTCCGGTTCGCTGCCGACTAACAGTTCTGCCTGTGAGATATTTTCCGACGCGAAAGTGAAACGAGGCTCCTTCACAGATTTGGAGGAGCCTTGTTGTACCTGTTGCTCTCCCATCGCACCCTGGGCATCGCAGCGGCCAGCCGGGTAACCATCAGTCCCCAGCGCAACATGCGCAACGTCTTTGGCTTTGGAATCGTTTACGCCATTGGTTCTCTGAGTTGCACGTTGCCCATCTTTTTGGTGGTCGTGGGCAGTTCCCTGGCCACCAGCAGTCTGGCCAACTCCTTCATCCAGTTCATGGGCTATGCTTTGGGAATGGCCAGCGTGCTCATCGCCGTCACCATCGGCGCTGCGATCTTCCGTGGCGCGGTGGCCAAGGGTCTGCGCAAAGTGGTGCCTTTCATTCACCGGACCAGCGCCCTCTTCCTGCTGGGCGCGGGGCTCTACCTGATCTACTACTGGGTGTTCATCACCCAATCCTTTTGAATCTGTCGTCCGATTTCCGTTGTGAGACCCTCTTTCTTGCCTGTTCCAACCAACCGGTCCGGACATCGACTTGCGTATCGAATTCTTGCACATAAGGTTTGATGTCAAGCAGCGGAGTGCCATCGATAATGTCCATATTCTCGACGTGCAACACACCATCCTCGATTCTGCTCAGCCGCACAACTGAAAGGCCGATGGGATTCGGTCTCCTGGGGGCGCGGGTAGCGAAGACTCCACGTGGCTGCGAATCCATGAACGGCACGACGTGCGGTTTGAATCCCCGGTTGTAGTGAAAGTGGTACAGCAGGATGATGTGGGAGAAACCATCGAGATCCTTCAAACCGGCACGGTATTGCTCAAACACCTCCACGGTGCCCTTTACGCCAGCCCCGCCCGCTGGCTGAATCGGCATGCCCTCCGGTTTTGTGAACGGCGTGTGGATCACGCCAATTGCCTGGAATTCAATCTTCATCTGGAAAGAGCACAGTTGGGCGTACCAGGTCTTCGATGGAGCAGCTGATACGCCGGCGTCCTGTGACCGCATTCAATCCTGCATAGACTTGCTCATCGATGGTAACGGTCAGTTTCTTTTGCATTTCGCACCTCTCAGTACATTTCACGTTACATCATTTACAATAATCTCAAGCAGAGAAAAAGTCAACTCACCGTGTTCTACATGGACTTCCCATGACGACAGAGTTTTGTCAATCAACCAGCAAGATTCACAGAAATTATGATATAGATCATTGTGCGAAGGCCTGGATTGTGGTTTACTGGGTTATGGAGCCTGGTGTCTTTGAGCGGAAGCACATCGCTCAAAGGGCGGGCATCGCTGAACTATGACCAGTTTTGAGGAGTTTTTATGAACACAATACAGCCTGGTATTCTTCCCCCCGTCCCATCAACCGGCCGTTTTCTAAGCTTCAGCCTGCTACCTGGTGCTGACCCGTCGAACGCGCTGAAAGCGCTTCGGGACCACACCATCGGCGAAAGCCTGGTCGTCGGAATCGGACAATCAGTGGTTTTGGCGATGGGCCAAGCTGTGGAGGGCTTACGCAGTTTTCCCAGCCTGGTCGGCCCAGGCGTTGATATCCCTGCTACCCCCTTTGCCCTGTGGTGTTGGCTGCGAGGCGATGATCGGGGCGAGTTAATCCAGCTTACCCACCTGATCAGCCGGTCGATAGCGCCGACTTTCCAGCTTGAAGAGGTAGTGGACGCGTTCAAATATGGCGAGCGACCGGACGGGCTCGGCCTGGACCTGACTGGCTACGAAGATGGCACCGAGAATCCCTCGGACGACGAAGCAATCCAGGCAGGCATCGTCCAGGGTTCCAGTCTTGCAGGCTCCAGCTTTGTAGCCGTGCAGCGCTGGGTTCATGACCTGGACCGCTTTGAAGGGATGTCCCAGACGGATCGGGACAATGCCATCGGCCGGCGTGTTTCCGACAACGAGGAGCTGGAGGACGCGCCCGACTCGGCCCACGTGAAACGGACCGCCCAAGAGGACTTTGAACCGGAAGCGTTCCTGGTCCGTCGCTCAATGCCATGGAGTGATGGACAAGAGGAAGGCTTGATGTTTGTGGCGTACGGCCATTCCCTCGATGCCTTCGAGGCACAGCTGCAACGGATGGCGGGACTGGACGATGGCATCACCGATGCGCTGTTCCAGTTCTCACGGCCTGTCACTGGCAGTTACTTCTGGTGTCCCCCGGTCGAGGCGGATAGACTCAACCTGGCGGCGCTGGGATTGTAGGAGATCACCGCCGAATTCTCCGGGGGTGATGCTTTCCTGCATCGCTGGTGAGTTCGCATGGTTTCGCGTAATCCGCCCAGAACCTTTGAATAGGGTCAGCGCGCGGTTTTTCGGCGCGACCAAATGGGACCTGGCAGCGTCGATTCTTTTTGAAGGACCCATCGCCAGGACCGCTGAAGCTTCCGATGGAGAAAAACGCTGGCTGATCAGTTCCTGTTGGTTTCCTATTTTTTGGATGAAAACGTGCCCGAGCTGGCAACTCTGGTCGAACCGGCCCAGGTCATCGACCCATCGCTGGCATCATGTGACAGTCAGCAGGAACGGCTCGCGGCCATCCACGGTGCACTGGCCGACTCGGTCGCGGACGCGGTTAACCGCGGGGATCGTCCCGTTTCCATCGCCGGTGATTGCTGCACCACCATTGGGGTCGCTGCCGGCCTTCAACGCAGTGGCATTTCTACAACATTGATCTGGTTCGATGCCCATGGGGATTTTAATACCTGCGAAACTACTCCCAGTGGTTTTGTGGGTGGCATGCCTCTGGCCATGCTGGTGGGGCTTGGTAACCAATCGATGTTGAACGCTGTGGGGCTGCAGCCGATTCTGGCCGAACAGGTAATCCTGACCGATGGCCGCGATCTGGATCCTGGCGAACGCGAACTGGTGAAAGGGTCGGGGATTCTCCATCTGCCAGATATGGGGATGCTTCTGGGAGCGGAACCTCCCGACGGGCCCCTGTGGATCCATTTCGACACCGATATTCTCGATCCTGTGGAAGCCCCGGCCATGAACTATCCAGCTTCGGGCGGCCCGCGTGTGAAGCAACTGGAGGCAGTGTTCCGCCGTCTTGCCGGAACCGGGCGCGTTGCTGCGGTGTCGATGTCTACCTGGAATCCTCAACTGGATGAGGACGGACGAACAGAGACAACTTGCATGGCGCTGCTGCAAACACTTTTGGGATAGAACGAAGCTTCTTACCTGAACCGCGGCTGGCTGGAGGAGCAGGTCTCCTGGAGCCAGTAAGCTGTTGAGTTCATGCATTCGAATGGATTTGATAACTTCCAGGAAGCTGCGAACTTCCTGGAAGTTGTTTGCAGATGTTACGCAGTTCGGCCGACCGCCGACCACTGACCGCGGTCTTCTGGAAGCGGTCTGCCGGCAGATGACCGCGGACCGCCGACCACTGACCGCTGACTGCTGACTGCTGACCGCGGTCTTCCGGAAGCGGTCTGCCGTCCGTTGTCTGCGGTCTTCTGAAAGCCGTCTGCCGTCCGTTGTCTGCGGTCTTCCGGAAGCGGTCTGCCGTCCGTTGTCTGCGGTCTTCCGGAAGCGGTCC
>JAYELL010000009.1 GCA_034717495.1 Chloroflexota bacterium
TCCGGGTGTTGCCCGAGACTGCCCAGGAGACGCTACAGCAGGCGGCTGTTTTTGGGCGCACGTTCGACCTTGATCTGCTGGCGGCAGCCAGCGAACTGGACGAGGTCGTCTTGCTGGACGGCCTGGACGAGATCCCGACCCGGGCGGGGGGCCCCCCGGGGGGCGCCCCGACACCACCTATCAAGGAACAGGTTTCGTGGATCTTGTCATTCGAAACGGCATTTCCGACTCGACAGGTGAGGCCATCGAGGTCGGTATCGAAAAGGGCCTGATCAAGGCCGTTGCTGCTGCCGGACTGCCTCAAGCAAAAACGGAGATAGACGCCGGGGGTTGCATGGTCTCGCCGGCCTTCTTCGAGTCTCACTTTCACCTGGAAAATGCACTGCTCTGGGATGGCATGATCAACCAGAGCGGCACCCTGGGTGAGGCTATCGAGATCTATGCCCAAGTCAAACACGATCTGACTGTCGACGACATCGTGCAACGATCTGGACAGGTACTGAAGGCCGCCGTCGCCAACGGTACGCTGTGGCTTCGAAGCCACGTGGATATCGACCACATCGCCAGGTTGGGTATTCTCGAAGGCGTTTCAGCAGCGCGCCAGGTCTATCAGGATCTGATCGACATCCAGCTGGTCGCCTTTCCCCAGCTGGGCCTGGCACGCAACCCGGAAGCTGTGGCCATGATGTGGCAGGCCATGGAGAAGGGGTGTGATCTGGTGGGTGGCATGCCCCATGGCGAGCGAGACATGGAGGACGCGGCCCGACACATCGAGATCGCCTTCGAGATCGCCGTGGCCCACGATGCTGACGTGGATATGCACATCGACGAGACCGACAATCCCTATTGGCATTCGCTGGAGTTGCTGGCGGAGAAGACGCTGGAGACCGGCTGGCAGGGCCGGGTGTCGGCAGGCCACTGCTGTGCCATGTCGGCCTGGGATGACGCTCTGGCTGAGCGTGTGATCGAAAAGGTTCGCCAGGCTGGCATTCACGTCATCACCAATGCGCCTATCAATCTCATGCTCGAAGGGAGAGGCCACGGCCATCCCAGGCCGCGCGGAATCGCCCGGGTGAAGGAGTTGCTGGAAGCCGGGGTCAACGTGGCCTGCGGACAGGATGATATCCAGAACATGTTTTACCCCTTCGGCAGAATGGATTCTCTGGAGGTGGCACTGATCACTGCGCACGCTGCCCAATTGGGTGCCCCCAGTGAGATCCAGGCTGCCTTCGATATGCCTCGGTATAGTGCTGCCAGGTTGTGGCCGCTGGACAACTATGGCGTGCGAGTGGGCGCTGAGGCCAACCTGGTGGTTCTGGATGCCCGGACCCCAGTGGAGGCTCTGCGCCGTCAACCTGACCGTCGTTACGTGATTCGCAAGGGTGACATATTGAGCGAGACCCGCACGGCGGTCAAATGGAGAAATGATCGACAGTTTAGCTAGCAGGAAACCTGGACTAACACCATGAGCAATAACAACCTTCTGCCCTCCGGTTTGCCCCGAATTGAATCGTTGGAAATGCGAGGCATTGTCAAACGCTTTCCTGGCGTATTGGCCAACGATCAGGTCGACTTCGGCGTGAAGACTGGCGAGATCCATGCGTTGCTGGGCGAAAACGGTGCAGGAAAGAGCACCTTGATGAAAATCCTCTATGGCCTCTACCAGCCCGATGAGGGTGAGATTCTGCTCAATGGCGATCTCGTCGAGATTCACTCGCCAACGGAGGCCATCGACTACGGCATCGGTATGATTCACCAGCATTTCATGTTGGTGGACAACATCAGCGTCGCCGAGAATGTGGCGCTGGGGCTAAAATCCTCCCGCGAGCCGCGCATGGACCTGGATGTCGTCTCGGCGCGCATCGATGAGCTGGCCGAAAAATATGGTCTGCGGGTCGATCCCAAGGCGATCATTTCCAGGTTAGCCGTTGGCGAGCGCCAACGAGTGGAGATCATCAAGGCGCTCTACCGGGGAGCTGCACTCCTGGTGCTGGACGAGCCTACTGCGGTGCTGACCCCTCAGGAAGTGGACGATGTGTTCGTCATTTTCCGGCAAATGGCGGCCGACGGGCATGCACTGATCTTCATCTCACACAAACTGGATGAGATCTTTGCCCTGACCGACCAGGTGACCGTACTGCGGGATGGACGGGTCGTGGGCACGCGGCCCACAGTCGAGGTCAGCAAGTTGGACCTGGCGACTATGATGGTCGGGCGGGAGGTATCGCTGGAGCGAAAGCGCACCGCGGGGGATGCAGGCAGCGTACGGCTCAAGCTGCAGGAGGTCAACGCTGTTAACGAAGATGGGCGGTTCATTTTGAAGAACGCCAGCTTTGAGGTTCAAAGCGGTGAGATCGTCGGTGTCGCAGGTGTCTCAGGAAACGGTCAGCGCCCGCTGGCCCGTACTATCGCGGGATTGCATGAGGTGGAAAGCGGCCAGATATGGATGGAAGACCTGGATGTCACCGACCTTCCACCGGCCGACATGTACGACGCCGGTCTTTCCTACATTCCTGAAGAGCGAATGCACGATGGTATCGTGAAAGACTTCAGCGTGGCTGAAAACTTCATTCTGCAGGATCACGGTCAGGCACCCTACAGCAACGGCATCTTTCTTGATTTCAAGGTTATCGACGAGCATGCTGACACGTTGATCGATGAGTTCAACGTAAAGACCCCCAGTCGGGATACGCCGGCGAAAAACCTGTCGGGGGGCAACATTCAGAAACTCATTCTGGCGCGGGAGCTTGCCCGCCAGCCGCGCTTTCTTATTGCTGCCCAGCCAACCCGCGGCGTCGATATCGGCGCTACCGAATATATCCACAACCAACTGCTGGAGCAGCGCGCTCAGGGGCTGGCGACTCTTCTCATCTCTGAAGACCTGGATGAAGTCAAAGCTCTATCCGATCGTATCATCGTACTGTATGGCGGCGAGATCATGGGCATCGTCAACAACGACGAGGTCACGATTGAGCAATTGGGTCTTATGATGGCAGGTGAGCGAAACGTAGTGTAGTTGGTTATAGGCCTGTCGGTGGGGCGTGCCTTAGCGACAGGAAATACGAAATTGTATTGTAAGGAGATCAACCTATGAGACTGGCAAGGCGCATGTCTCGCCTTGGTACTGAAACGGCCTTTGAAGTGTTAGCCAGGGCCAAAGCCCTGGAAGCTCAGGGACGCGACATTATCCATCTCGAGATCGGTGAGCCCGATTTTGACACACCGGCCAACATCGTGGCTGCCGGCACTGAAGCCCTGCAGAGCGGCTATACGCATTACACCCCTTCCAATGGCATGTTGCCATTAAGGGAAGCCATTGCCGAGGAAGTATCCAGCACCAGGGGCATCTCTGTTACTCCCGAGCAGGTCGTCGTGGTGCCTGGTGGAAAACCGATCATGTTTTTTGCATTGCTGGCGCTCTGCGGCCAGGGCGACGAGGTGGTCTATCCCAATCCCGGGTTTCCCATCTACGAGTCTATGATCAATTTTGTCGGTGCCCGGCCAGTAGCCCTTCGGCTTGGCATGGAAAAGGAGTTCAGCTTCGATCCAGAGGAGCTGAGGGCCCTGGTAACCGATCGAACCCGGTTGATAATCCTCAACTCGCCAGCCAATCCCACGGGTGGCGTCCTCTCGAAGGCCGATCTGGACCAGGTCGCAGAGCTGGCGCTCGAAAAGCAGATACCGGTCTTATCCGATGAGATATACAGCCGGATTCTGTATGACGGGGAGTTCACCAGCGTGGCCAGCGTGCCCGGCATGGAAGAGCTGGCCATCATACTCGATGGGTATTCGAAAACCTATGCCATGACCGGCTGGCGCCTGGGTTATGGGGTCATGCCGGTGTTCCTGGCCCAACAGATGGCGAAATTGATGGTGAATTCCAACTCTTGCACGGCTGCCTTCACCCAAATGGCAGGGATCGAGGCTCTGACCGGACCTCAGGATGGGGTGGACGCGATGGTAGAGGCTTTTCGCCGGCGACGGGATTTGATCGTCGATGGCCTGAACGCCATCCCGGGCTTTCGATGCCTGTCTCCCAAGGGGGCCTTCTACGCCTTTCCCAACATAGAGGGCACTGGCCGGACCAGCCAGGAACTGGCCGATATCCTGCTGGATGAGGCCGGAGTCGCTGCATTGGCCGGACCATGTTTCGGTGAGCACGGAGAGGGCTTTCTGCGATTCTCCTACGCCAACTCCGAGGAAAATATCGGCAAAGCATTGGTCCGGATCAGGGAGACTGTTGAACGATTGTAAGGTTAAGACCGAGGACCGCGGTCGGCAGACCGCAGAAGGCGTTGGACGCCGAATCAGCAGCGGTCGGCGGTCAGACGACGGCAGGGGATCGTGCCAACTACATAACATCAGTTAAGGAGGTTGACTCATGACCAAGGACCGGATGGCGCTCTATTTGCAGGACGCCCACGAACTTTCAGAGGGCATCGAACTGTGCAAATACGCCGAGTCAAAGGGATTCGAGGCGGTATGGCAGGCGGAAAGCCGGTTGGTGCGGGATGCGATCGTGCCGATGGCCGCCTTTGCTTCTCATACATCGACTCTTAAAGTGGGCAGCGGCGTTACGAACAACTGGACACGCAACATCGGTCTGCTGGCGGCCACCTTTCTCACGCTGGACGATCTGGCGCAGGATCGTATTATCTGCGGTATTGGCGCCTGGTGGGACCCGCTGGCAAAAAAGGTAGGCATCGAACGACGGAAACCACTCAAGGCTATGCGGGAGACGGTCGAGGTGTTCCGCCGTCTGCTCAACATGGAAACGGTCACCTTTCACGGTGAGTTTCACTATGTGGATGGAATCAAGCTCGATGTGGTGCATGGACGCAAGGAAGCGCGCAACGTGCCCATTTATATCGGGGCGACCGGCATGAAGATGATGGAATTGACCGGTGAAATCGCCGATGGTGTTGTGCTCAACTATCTGGTGAATCCCGCTTACAACCTGCGAGCCATGGATGCCCTGGAGAAAGGCGCGAAGAAGGGGGGGCGTTCCATCGATGACATTGATCGCCCCCAGTTGATGATCTGCTCGGTAGATCATGATCGCAAGAAGGCCCTGAATGGCGCTCGCAAGATGATGACCCAGTACCTTGGGCAGCAGCCGCATCTCATGAAGGCAAGCGGGGTGAGCCAGGAACTGCTGGACGAGATCCATCAGGTGCTCACCTGGCCGGCAACCGACGAGCAGATCGAGTCGGCCATGCATCTGGTTCCCGACGACGTGGTGCAGATGTGTACTGCCAGTGGGTCTCCCGAAGAGGTCAAGACCAAGGTGCGCGAGTACATGGACAACGGCTGTACCTGTCCGATCCTCTATCCCCTGGGTGATCCCTGGTTGATGATCGACATTTTCAGCGAAGGCTATAGCGACTAATGGACCCATGAAGGGGTTTTGCTTTCACGGAGGTCGCATTCTCAAATGCGACCTCCGCGATCCCCTGAAACTCCGACCCTTTGAGTAATTGTCGATGGTTAATGGTCATTGGTCAACCGGGCGGAGAGGTGTTGCCGGTACCTGCAACCTTGCGACCCTCTGGTATCTGACCCTCTGAAACTCTGGCAATCATTCCCCGGACAGTGCTTCGAGCAACAAGCGGCGCACCACGTCGGGATCGGCCTGCCCCCGGGTTTCCCGCATGACCTGTCCCATAAACCAGCCCACCAGGGAGGTCTTGCCTTCCCGGCAGCGGCGGACCTCGTCGGGATTCTCAGCCAATACGGTTGCCACAACCTGGTTGAGCCGGTCTGTATCGGAAACCTGGGCCAGGCCTTTCTCCTGCACAATGATCGCTGGTGAGCGCCCTGTGCCTGCCATCTCCTTGAGTACCTGTTTGGCCGTGTTGCGGTTGATCGCACCTTGATCGACAAGTGTCTGTAGATCGGCCAGATCATCCGGTTGCGCCAGTAGTTGCCCGATCGTCATCTCGCCGGTGTGCAACAGCGCAAAGAGTTCCCCGCTGATCCAGTTGGCCATGGTTCTGGCAGAGCCTTCATAGGCGGCTGCGGCAAGCTCGAACCAATCGGCCACGGCGCGTTCGGCAACCACGACATCGGCCTCTTGCCTGCTCAGGCCATAATCGGTCTCGAAGCGCCCTTGCCTGGCATCGGGAAGCTCCGGCAGCGTGGCGCGAAGTTCCTCGATCCATGCCGGGCTGAGTTCCAGCGGCGGCAGATCGGGTTCGGGAAAATAACGGTAGTCGTCGCTGCTCTCCTTGGTGCGTTGCAGTACAGTCTGGCGCCGGTTTTCATCCCAGCCGACGGTCACCTGGGCAACCTGCTCACCCCTCTCCAACAGGTCAATCTGGCGATCGATCTCGTAGGCAATGGAATCCCGCACAGCTCTGAAGGAGTTGAGGTTTTTGACCTCCACCTTGGTACCGAATTCGCCCCGGGCCGCCTGATCCATAGTGCGGATCGAAAGATTGACCTCGCAACGCATGGCGCCCTTCTCCATATCGCCCGAGTTGACGCCCAAATAACGCAGAATGCTGCGCAGCTTGGCCAGATAGCGGTAGGCCTCGTCGGCGCTGCGCATCTCAGCATCGGTGACGATTTCCATCAGGGGAACGCCCGCTCGATTCAGATCGACCAGGCTGTGCTGATCGACGTGAACGAGCTTGCCCGTATCTTCTTCGAGGTGCGCCCGACGGATGCCAATGCGTTTTTCGGAGCCGTCATCCGCCTGGATCATCAACCAGCCATCGGTGCACAATGGCAGCTCGTACTGGCTGATCTGATATCCCTTGGGCAGATCAGGGTAGTGATAGTTCTTGCGCGCGAAAACACTGAATGGGGCAATCTGGCAGTTCAGAGCCAGCCCGGTTCGCAGGGTCTGTTCGATGGCGTGCTGGTTGATCACCGGCAGTACACCGGGCATGCCGAGACATACCGGGCAAACGTGGCTGTTTGGCGAGGCCTGCCAGTAGCCGGTGCTGCAAGCGCAGAACATCTTTGATCTGGTCTGTAATTGAGCGTGAAGCTCCATGCCGATAACGGATTCGTATTTGTTCATATGCATTAACAAATCTCATGTCACCATGTCACCATGTCATCATGTCATGACTCCGCATCTCGACATGTCGGTATCTTGACATCTTGACCTGTTGACATATTGGCAGCAGAATATTGGACCCTCCGATGCGGCTTCGCACTTATTTCTGCCGGCCGTCTACTCCTTAAAAAACTGCTTCAGGGCATCATCGAACTTGTTGCGCTTGCGGTTTTCGTCGTCGGCCAGCCGCCTCGCCACGGCATCGGTGTCCAATGCTTCTTCCGATTCCGTTTGCACCCTGTCGAAAGCATCGCTAAGCTGTCTGGGCTTTCGCCGCGATATCTGAAGCGTCCTGCCGTCCCAGAGAAGGTATAGCTGTTCCCCGCTCTTGAACGGTGTCCCCTCAGGCAAGCGAATATTGCGTTCTTTATCGACCGTGACGATAGTTCGCAATCGGGTCATGGTTTGCTCCTGCTGAGATATCAGATAATCGATGCCGATCTGTCCAAATAGTTGATGTTACGCAGTCAGCATCCTGGTAATTTGTTTCAGGCTGCACCCTTCGACAGGCTCAGGATGCAGGTTTCTGGGACAGGTCTGTGTGCGGTCTGTTCTTTCAGGCTGCACCCTTCGACAGGCTCAGGATGCGCCAACCCTGTTCGCACTTTCTTCGCAACCGATCCGTCGAAAATCACCCTGAGTGAATTTCCCTTGAGCCATTCTCAATACGCGATCTGCGTAACTCCAGGAAATAGGTCGTCTGATCTAGCCGTGCCGGCGCACGAAGTGGTGCATGCGCTGCAAAGCCTCTTCGATATTGGCCATGGAAGTGGCGTATGAACAGCGCACAAAACCTGTGCCTGCCTGGCCAAAGGCTGTTCCTGGCACGACCGCGACCTCTTCCTCTTCCAGCAGGGTCCAGGCGAAGGTGTCCTCGTCCATGCCGCTGATTTCTACGTTGGGAAAGGCGTAGAAAGCCCCTTGCGGCTCGAAGGTGCTAAGGCCGATTTCGTTGAGGCCATCGACGATCAGCCGCCTGCGGCGGTCGTAGTGCCCGCGCATTTCCTGCACAGCATCCTCGGCCCGGGGATCGGTCAGCGCCTGCACCGAGGCGGCCTGGGCGGTTGTTGGCGCTGACATGATGGTGTATTGGTGGATCTTTCGCATGGCTGCCAGAAGATCGGCCGGCGCACAGGTGTAACCGATCCGCCATCCAGTCATGGCGTAGTTCTTGCTCAGGCCGCCCAGCAACAGGGTTCGATCTCTCATGCCTGGAAGACCGGCAAAACATGTGTGCCTGTGATCACCGTAGACGAGGCGGTCATAGATCTCATCGGAGATGACGAGGAGATCATGTTGCTCGGCAACCTGGGCGATCTCCTCCATGCGCGTCCGGCTCAACACGGCCCCGGTCGGGTTGTTGGGGTAGCCGATCAACAATGCCCGGGTGCGCGGCGTGATGACTGCCTCGATGTCCGCTGCTGTGACCTCGAAGTTGTTCTCAAAGCGGGCGTCGACGATGACCGGCTCGCCGCCGGCCAGCACCACTTCCGAGGTGTAACTGACGAAGCAGGGTTGGGGCACAATCACCTGGTCGCCCGGATTCAGGATGGCATTCAGCGCCAGGTAGAGTGCTTCACTCACCCCTACCGTCACCAGGACCTCCTCCTCCGGGTTGTAGGAAACGCCATACAGGGCGAAGATCTTGGCCGCAATCGCTTCCCGCAGTTCGATGGTTCCCGAATTGGAGGTATAGCCGGTCTCTCCCCGGCGGAGACTTGCGATCCCTGCCTGCAGGATGACGTCCGGGGTAACGAAGTCAGGCTCACCGATGCCGAGGCTGATCACATTCTCCATGGTGGCCGCGATGTCAAAAAACTTACGGATGCCGGATGGCGGAATGGTTACTACCTTTTCCGAGATACGGTTGGTCATTTTCCTACCTCCTGCCCGCCGAAGCGAAGCCTGCCGTTGTTTGAGAGTTCAAGATGAGTGCCAGGTGATTGGGCCTCCAGTTTTCGGAACTGCCAGAAATGCTGGTGTGATCGATTGTTTCCAGGCCGCAGGTCGCCAACAGGGCAGGATCGGCCGGCTTCACTCAGACAGGACGATGCTGTCGTCGCCGATGTTCAGGCTGCCGAGATGGGAATCGACGACGGTGCGTTCGCCGAGCATGACCCAGTTCAGGTGGCTGTTGTCAACCTGGCTGCCGGCCATGACGATGGAGTCTTCGATGGTGCTGTTCGAGACGCAGCAGCCTGCTTCAAGGACCACGTTGGGGCCCACGACTGAGTTGGTGATGACTGCGTCGTCGGCGACCCATACGGGGGGAATCAATCGGCTGTCGACAAGTCGGGCGCTCGTCCTGCCGCCGTTGCCGAATCCTTGCTGGAGCAGCCAGCTATTGGTATTCAAATGGGCATCGATGACACCACAATCGTGCCACTCAGTCATCAGCTCCGTGACAAAGCGTGCGCCCGATTCGATCATGAGATTGAAGGCATCGGCGATAAAGAATTCCCCTTTCAGCAGCTGCTTTCGCTGCATCTGCTGCTCAATAGCATCGACGAGATCGCGACCCTCGCGCACGAAGTACGCGCCCAGGATCGCCAATTTGTGGTCCATTGTGTCCGGTTTTTCGACCAATCTTTCGACGGTCCCATCTGGCCGGGTAAAGGCGACACCGAACCTGCGTGGATCCTCGACCTCTTTCACGCCCAGCACGGCATCGGCGTCGGCCTGGCTCATGGCCTCCAGGTCGATGCGGAAGATGGTATCAGCAAACACGATGAAACAGGGTCCGCTGATGAGCTCGCGGGCAAGCCAGATGGCATGGCTTTGGCCCACCAACTCGTCCTGGACCACGAAACGGTTTCTGTACTGAGGAAAGTTTTCTTCGACGTAGGGCTGGATCTGATCGCCGAGCCAACCGGTGATGTAAATGACCTCTTCCAGTCCAACCCCCTCGAATTGGTCGAGTACGTGTCCCAGCATCGGTTTTCCCGCGACGTCGATCAAGACCTTGGGGCGGGACCATGTGTGGGGCCGCATGCGTTTTCCGTAGCCGGCAACCGGCAGAATAAGTTTCATAGATTGACCTCTTCTTCTCGAATCTCAGGGTGTCGGGTGTGCCAATCGGTGGCTTGTTCATAGGCATAGGCCGCCCGCAATACCGTTTCCTCGCCGAAGGCAGGGCCGATGAGTTGAAGACCAACAGGCAAACCCTCCTGGTCGAAACCACAGGGCAGACTGATGCCGCAGTTGCCTGCCAGGTTTAGCGATAAGGTAAAGATATCAGCCAGGTACATGCTTAACGGGTCGTCGGTCCGTTCGCCGATTCGGAACGCTGTTGTCGGGCTGGTGGGTGCAGCGATGATATCGACCTGTTGGAAGGCTTTTTCGAAATCCCGCTTCAACAGGGTTCTCACCTGTTGGGCCTTGAGGTAGTAGGCATCGTAATACCCTGCGCTGAGCGCATAGGTGCCAAGCATGATTCGGCGCTTGACCTCGTCACCAAAGCCCTGGCCGCGCGACATGGTGAAGCCCTGCCACATCGTAGTGGCATCGGGATGACGGAAACCATAGCGCACACCGTCGTAGCGAGCCAGGTTGGCACTGGCCTCGGCCGGGGCAAGCAAGTAATAGACCGGCAGGGCAAGGTCGGTATGGGGCAGGCTGATCTCCTGAACCTGGGCGCCCAGTTCTTCAAGCAGGGCGATAGCAGCCCGGGTTGCGCCGGCGACCTCCGCTTGTATCCCCTCGACGAAAAACTCTCTTGGCACGCCGATGCGGAGCCCCTTGACGCCCTGGCCGAGGGATGCGGTATAGTCGGGTAGGGGAAGGTTCACCGATGTCGAATCTCCCGGATCGTAG
Organism: Chloroflexota bacterium; assembly: GCA_034717495.1. NCBI lineage: Bacteria > Bacillati > Chloroflexota > Chloroflexota bacterium. Next base: position 10,880 of record JAYELL010000009.1, read on the forward strand.
CCGGCGATCACATTGAGCAACAGGGCGGCGTCTGTGACATCCCGGGCCAGGGGACCGATCTGGTCGAGACTTGAGGCGAAGGCGATCAGGCCATAACGACTGACTCGCCCGTAGGTGGGCTTCAGGCCGACCACGCCGCACAGGGAGGCTGGTTGGCGAACACTGCCTCCCGTGTCTGAACCCAGGGCGGCGAGGCACTCGCCTGCTGCCACGGCCGCGGCACTACCGCCGCTGGAACCACCCGGTACCCGGTCCAGATCCCATGGATTGTGTGTGGTAACATAGGCCGAGTTTTCGGTGGAGGAGCCCATGGCAAACTCATCGGTATTGGTCTTGCCCAAAAAGACGGCCCCATTGGCCCGCAGCTTCCCGACGGCAGTTCCTTCAAACGGAGGGATGAAGCCCTCCAGTATCTTTGATCCGGCGGTGGCGGGCAAACCCTCCAGAAGTATGACATCTTTGATGGCGAGGGGAATGCCCAGCAAGGGGGGCAGCTCGGCAGAATCGTCGGCAGACGCAAATGCCTCATCTGCCGCGGCAGCGCGGTCAAGGGCCACCTCGGGCATCAGCGATAGATAGGCCTTGGTCGAGTTGTCGACGGCACAGATTCGGTCCAGCAGCGATTGAGTCAACTCTACCGAGGAGATGGCCCGGCCGCGCAGATGCCGGGCGGCTTCATGGATCGTCCAGAAAAAGGGTTGGGTCATGGATGAGGCCTTCGGGTATCCAGAAAAGGAGCTGAGCGGACTCTAATCGGACGAAAAGACAGCAGGAACCCGGAAGAAGTCCCCGTCCCGGTCGGGTGCATTGGCCAGGGCATCCTCCGACGTCAAGCCAGGAGTTACCCGATCCTCGCGCATGACCGTACGGAGCGGCAGCACAGAAGCTGTCGGTGGCACCGAGGAGGTATCCACCTGTTCCAGGGCGTCGAAGTGGCCCAGAATGTCGGTCAGTTGCCGGCTAAACTGCTCGATCTCTTGCGGGGTGAGTGCCAATCGGGCCAGATGGGCGATATGTTCGACGTCGGCCGTGGATAGTGCCATGAATAGCTCCTTTCAGTCGAAGGTAGGTTTCAATATATTAACGCACCGGAGTTGAGAAAGCAAGAAATGGTGCGGTGCTATCCTGATTGCACCTTGCTTGCCTGCGTCCGCGACCGGTGTTATACTCTGGGAACAGGGTTATTTGCCATGGGCGTTTCGATCCCAGATTACCATCCACGCCCCTTCATCGACTGGAATCGCAGACATCATGTGGAAACGCTGCAATCGGGCCTTGGTGCCCTTCATTTTGACCGCCTGGTTGATAGTCGGCTGTGTGGGTTTGCCTGCCAATTCTGTCCTGGCACCCGCTGCCGAAGACCTGGCGGTCTATCACAAGGCGCTGGCACCCGGTCAGCGCAGTTTGTTGGATGAGCTTCCTCCCTTCCCCGAATACAAGATCCAGGTGGAGATCGATCCTGAGGAGCAGGAGTTGCACGGTCAGATGACGTTGGAGCTGCCGGCGGACGACTCTGTGCCTCCCCTCCAGGATTATTACTTTCGTCTCTATCCAAACCTCGATCATTTTCACGGCAGCATGGATATCGATCTGGTCGCGATCAATAGTCAGGCGGCGCCCTATAGCTTCAATACATCGGACACGGCCATCCACGTGGCGGTACCCACCGATGCAATCAAGCCAGGAAAGCCGATCACCTTTTCCATCAACTGGAGGGCGAATGTGCAATCGGTACCCAGCCACATCTATTCGCTGTTCGGTCAAGGGGAAGGGGTAATGAGTCTGCCCCTGTTCTATCCCGTACTGGCTGTGCAAGACGAGGATTCCCCGTCAGGGTGGAATCTCGGTGTGGGGCTGCCACGGGGTGATGCTGCCTTTACCGAAATGGCGCTCTATCAGGTCAAGGTAGTCGTGCCGCAGAACTACGTTGTGGTAGGGACCGGGTCGCTGATTGACCTGCACGATTGGCAGGGTGACGACGCTGTCGACGACGAAGGGGAGGAAACGCCGTCAGAAGTGCTGAGGGAATGGACATTGGTCAGCCCTCCAGCCCGGGAGTTTGCCCTCTTTGTGAGCGACCAATTCCGGCTGGTCGAGACCTTCGCCAACGATGTTCGCATCAACTCCTGGCACTTATCCGGCGATGAGATAACGGGGCGGGCGGCTGCGGAATATACGGCAGCCGCATTGCGCATCTATCAAGAGATTTTTGGGCCCTATCCCTATGCTGAACTGGATGTGGTGCCAGGGCCCATGGGTGTGCACGGCATGGAGTATCCGGGCCTGTTTGAGTTAGGCGTCGGCCTCTATCGCGAACGCGCTGGCGATATGGAATCGCGCATCGCACACGAGGTAGCCCATCAGTGGTGGTACAACCTGGTAGGCAACGATCCGGTCAATGTGCCCTGGCTTGACGAGGGATTGGCCGAGTTCTCGACCTATTTCTACCGGGAGAAGATCAGGGGAGAGAAGTCGGCGGAATGGCTGGCGGAGAATCGCTGGTGGGCCGCCTACGAATATGCCATAGAACGGGGCGAGGATGCGGTTGTCAATCAGCCGGCAGAGGCTTTCGGCAGCAACTACGAAACGATGATCTATGGCAAGGCTGCCCTATACCATTATGCACTGCTGAAGGTTCTGGGCGAGCAGCGATACCTGGAATTGCTGCGTCGCTACCTGGACGAGAACCGTTATCAGGTTGCCACCCCCCAGGATTTCCAGAGTCTGGCGGAGGAATTTGCCGGGTCCGATGCCGTTGAGATCTACGAACGGTGGATAGAGAGCGCCGAAGATCCCACACCCACACCCACACCCACACCAACGCCGCAAGCCGATGCCGAGGATGGGCAGCAACCCCCGGAGACTCCCGAAACTCCCGACGACGCTGCAACACCCTCGCCGTGAGCCCATTGCAGGGCATGGAAGTGTCAGATCATTTCATCGACCTCCGTCGAGTCATTCCCTGAAACCATTTGAGGCCGCAGACCATGAGCAAAACCAATCAGCATCAAGATGACGAATACGCCCGATGGCAGGCTGTCGGCAGCGAGGCATCCTATCTCCAGGCTGGTGAACCTACGCGAGGACCATCGCGTGTCTCCTTTCCACCTGGGATTCACAGCAACAGCAGCACGGAAGTCCAGCCGGGCCAGCCTGAGGAATTCCGCGGTCTTTGGGTGACCCGTTGGGATTACAGCACAGCGGACGATATTCGGCGAATGGCCGATCAAGCGTCCAATGCTAACTTCAACGTGCTTCTGTTTCAGGTTCGGGGCAACGCCGATGCCTATTATAACTCGGCATTGGAGCCCTGGGCTGCCCGCCTGACCGGGACCCTGGGAGCCGACCCCGGGTGGGATCCTCTGGCGGTAGCCATCGAGGAAGCGCACGATCGAGGTCTGGAACTGCATGCCTGGCTCAACGGCTATCCTGCCTGGTTGGGCGAGACGCCACCTCCCGAGGCCGATCCCGAGCCGATCTATCACCGGTTCAACCGTCTTTACGGCGATAACTGGGTGATGTGGAATCGCGACCAGGAACCCATGCCGTTGAGCAAGGACTACCTGTGGGCCAACCCTGCACATTGGGCAGTGAATGAGCACATCATTGCTGTCTGCCGTGATCTGCTGACACGCTACTATCTGGACGGCATCCATCTGGACCATGCCCGCTACGCCAGTTGGGAGTATTCCCAGGACCCCCTCACACTCGATCGCGTTGCTCAGAACCGCAGTGTGGACCCCGGCATCGACCACAAGGAATTTCAGCGTCAGCAAATCAATGGCCTGGTTGCCGGCATCCATGATGCCATCGATGACCTGAAGCCTGGGTTGCTGCTGAGTGCCGCTGTCTGGCCGGTTTATCAGGACACATGGGATTGGTGGCAAAAGGGGGATGGTTTCGACGGATTCTGCCAGGATTCCATCGGTTGGCTCAACCAGTGGCTTGTGGATGCAATTTGCCCAATGCTTTACCTGACCAGCATCACCCAGGACGATGACCAGTTTGAGACGCTTGTGCGCGATTTCGTCGCCCGTGCCAACGATAATCCCGTCTTTCCGGGAATCACGGCTACCTACTCAGATTTCGACAGGATCGCCAAGCGCATCGATATCGTGCGCCAGGCGGGGGCGCGTGGCCAGGCGCTTTTTGCCTATGAGCATGTGGATAAACGCAAGTATTGGGATGCGTTTCGAAAGGGCCCCTTTGCCACACCGGCCGTCGTGCTGCCACCCTATCGGACGAGGAAATACGTATCGGGCAGACTGCGGATCGAGGGATTGGTTGAAGAGATCCAGGAAAAGGAAACTGCCCTGATGAAAAACTGACTACCGTAAGTGAGGGAGGTACTCCTATGCTTCGTCTTACTGTATTTGCAGTGATCCTGTTAACTGTTCTCTGTGCCTGCCAACCGCCGCCTGTGACCAGCGATCTGGCTCCGGCGCCATCGCTGGAGAAGCAAGCCACAGCCGCTCCCGAGGATCTGCCGGCGGCAACGCCGACCAGGGAAGCGATTGCCACGGCCGAAACCGTGGATGGGATGGCCAATGCCAATGTAGAATTCGTTCGGGCGGTCCAACAGGAGAACGGCAGCTGGACGTTCCATGTCACCGTGTCGCACCCCGATACTGGTTGGGAGGACTATGCCGACGGGTGGGATGTCGTATTGCCCGACGGCAGCGTTGTTTTGCCCGATCCAAAGAGCCGGTTTACTCGACTTCTCTTGCACCCCCATGAGAGCGAGCAGCCTTTCACGCGCAGTCAATCGAGGATCATGATTCCTGATGGCGTGACCGTCGTGCGCGTCCGCGCCCATGACCTGGTGGATGACTGGGGAGGCAAGGAGATCATGCTCGATCTGGGCTCCGACAGCGGGCCCGGATACGAAATCGAGCGCTGACGGGCGGAGCAGGGGGTAAGATTGGGACCTGTTCGGACGTCTGATGGTGCGAGGGAAAATGCTCTGGATACAGAGAAACACCATCAGATTTGGACAGGAGTCATGTCAAGTGAAAAACAAACAACGGATATCAGTTTTTATTGCGATCGGTGGAATCGGACTGTTATTGCTGGCCGCCTGCAGTGCCCCTGGTCTGTTGCAGGCGCCGGTTGGACGGGAAGCGGCTATCGGGGAGCAGGAAGGGATCGCCGAGCCCGGGGCTGTCGATTCGCCCGAAGCCCGCAGTACTACCCCGGAGAATGAGAACGAAGACCTGCAGATAGGTGAGGAAGCGGGGATATCCACTGTGGACGACCGCTCCTCGCAACTCCGCGCGAGTACCAGCAGCTGGAACACTGACTGGACCAGGCACAGCATTTCCTACGACGAACTGCTTTCCGGCGGTCCGCCTCGCGATGGCATTCCATCCATCGATAATCCTACATTCGTCGGGCCTGATGAAGCCGCGGGCTGGCTTGCCAGCAACGAACCGGTGATCGCGCTGGAGGTAGGCGACCGGGCGCGGGCCTATCCTCTACAGATTCTGACCTGGCACGAGATTGCCAACGATGAGTTGGGCGGCGTGCCGGTGGCGATCACCTTCTGCCCTCTCTGCAATTCAGCCATCACGTTCGACCGGCGCCTGGAGGGAGAGGTGCTGGAATTCGGGACTTCGGGGCTGTTGCGTAATTCCGACCTGGTGATGTATGATCGCACTACCGAGAGCCTCTGGCAGCAGTTTACCGGTGAGGGTATCGTGGGCGAGTTGACGGGAAAGCAGTTGACCTTCCTGCCCTCCAGCCTCGTCAGTTTCGCCGATTTCCGCGAGGCGTATCCCGACGGGGAAGTTCTGTCCCGGGACACGGGGTTCCGTCGTGCCTATGGCAACAATCCCTACGTGGGCTACGACGACGTAAACAGCAGTCCCTTTTTGTATCGTGGCGTTATCGACGGCAGGCTGACGCCCATGGAACGGGTAGTGACGCTTTCGCTGGGTTCTTCGCTCGACTCAGAGGAGGCTATCGATGTTGCTTATCCCCTCAGCATTCTGGCGGAGACTGGGGTGATCAACGACCGGCAGTCAGGACAAGATCTGGCGGTGTTTCACGCCGACGGTACCGCCAGTGCCCTGGGAGCACAGGTGATCGCCAATGCCGATGATGTGGGTGCAACTGGCGTGTTTGACCGAAACCTGGATGGTCAACTGCTTTCCTTTAGCAAAGAAGGGGATCGTTTTGTGGATGATCAGACGGGAAGCAGTTGGAGCATTACCGGACACGCGATCGATGGGCCTCTGAAGGGTGCTCAGTTGCGGCCCCTGGTTCACGGGGACCACTTCTGGTTCTCCTGGGCGGCCTTCAGACCGGATACGGTCATCTATCAGGGCTAGCGGCCTGTGCAGTAAAAACCGAACCTTAATGAACCGTGGTGCCCCGCCTGTCCGACCTGGATGGGCGGGTTTTTTGCGGCCTTATTCCTACTCGTCGATACCGAGGGCGTCGCTAACTCTTCTGATCAGGTCCTCAATGCCGCCCTGTGTCTTTTCCGCGTTCTGTTTGGCGGCGTCGGCAGCGTCATCGCTGGACGCCCTGGCCTGATCTGCCATATCAGTCGCGGTGTCGGTTGCGTCACCCACGGCGTCGACGGCAGCATCTGCCGCATCGCTGACCGTATCGGCAGCTGCATCGGACAGATCGGCCGCGGCCTCTGCAACATCACCTACAGCATCCATTGTAGCATCTGGCGCATCGTTGGCGGCATCGGTTTCCGCCTGTTTGACCCACGTGCGGATCGTCGACGCGGAGGGTTCATATTCCCGGGCCAGTTCTGCAGGCGTGCGTCCCGCCTGCACCAATGCCACCATTTCCTGACGGAACTCAGGTGAATACGGTTTTCGTGTACTCGCCATCACGAACTCCTTTTTTTCTCGATTATCTCACAAGCGTATCGGTGTCCACAAAATCGGGTCAACTCCAGCATGGGGGATTGCATCTACAGCTGGAAAAGCAAAATCGGATCATATTTGACCCGACGAGATTATAGCAATCTATCGGGGTATTGTCAAGACGAATCTTGCTGCGCAAGCCGGTCTGACTTCTTCTAACACGCCGTTGGCGAACAATCAGGCCGCGCCCGTCACCTGGTGCCGCCGCCAGGCCCTCCCGCGTCGATTCTGTGATGCTCCATTGACAGTCTTTTTTGGGAGGACATCTCTTCTTGACGTTGATAGCATTGCGCGATACACTTATTGCCGGATCGATCGCCAAAATAAACAAATGCTATCATGAATGACAACATCAACAGCCTGTTGAAGGCCATACCGATTATCCGCCGCAGTTACGATGACGCCTATTTCGACAATGTGTTTTTCCGGGCGTCGCCGAAGTCGCAAAGGAATCGGAAAAGACTGGCCCTCGTGCGGCATTATCAACCGACCGGGCGGTTACTTGAGATCGGGCCAGGAACCGGTGAATTTCTTTCCCTCGCCACAAATCATTTCGAGGTAGAGGGCATCGAGGTGTCTTCTCGTGCGCTGGAATTCGTCGAGCCTGAGGTCAAGGACAGGATGAGAATAGGCAACATCGAGGAAATGCGCTTGCCGCCCTACCAATATGACGTGGTAGCCGCGTTCAATGTTCTTGAGCACCTGAGGAATCCAGCCGAGACAGTCTATATGATACGCCAGACCCTGGTCGCAGGTGGGTGCCTGGTCGGTACAGTGCCATGCAATGCCGGTCCCATCGGCCGCAGCTATACCACATTCAGCAATTACTTTGACCAGACGCACTGTTCCACTTTCGAGCCGGACCGCTGGCATGCCATCTTTCAGCAGGCCGGGTTTTCTGATGTCACCTTCTTCGGGGAGGCGCCGATAGGACCCCGGTTGAGCATCCACATCACAGGCTCACACTGGCAGCAGATATCTCCCAATATGATGTTCGCCTGCCAGTAGTCTGTTTTCCTTATTTGCGAGGGGTAGATCATGACTGATATTCCGATTTCTCACCTGACACTTTATAAGCATGGGGTTGGCTTTTTCGAACGCCGGGCTAAAATCGATGGCGAGTCGGTCAGCCTGACCTTTCACGTCAATGAGATGAACGATGTTCTGAAGAGCCTTACGACCGTCGACTGGGGCCAGGGCCAGGTTCTGGGTGTCGAATATGCCACACCCAAGACTGTTGAGCAGCGGCTGGAGGGCTGCTCCGTTCGTCTTACGGATCATCAGAGCTTGCAGGCGTTGCTTGTGAGCTTGAGGGGCCGGCGTGTTCGCCTGTTTCTCGATCAGGGGGAAACCCCCGTTGGCACGCTTGTTGGCGTGGACGATCCACCGGAGAAACAGCCCCTGGCGACGGGGCTTGTTTCGGTTCTGGAGGATGATAGCGCCACAGTGCGCACAATCACGCTGGGCCGTCTTCAAGGGCTTGAGATTCTCGATCAGCAAGGTGCCGACGATCTACGCTTCTTTCTGCAGGCCTCACTGGCGCAACCCAACCATCGCCAGGTGACGATCCAGTTGTCCCCAGGACAACACGATCTCTCGGTGAGTTATATCGTTCCGGCTCCGACCTGGCGGGTAAGCTACCGCCTGGCCACCGATTTACCCAATGAGAAGGGGGAAGCCAAGGCATTGCTCCAGGGTTGGGGGATTTTCGACAATACCCTGGAAGAGGATCTGGAAAACATCGAGCTGTCCCTGGTGGCGGGCATGCCGATCTCCTTTGTCTACGATCTTTACACCCCCTTCATGCCTGAGCGCCCTGAGGTCAAGGAGGATGAGCGGGTGGCGCCAGGCCCTGTCGCCTTCGACCAGGCTGTCGCCGAGAAGTCGCTGGGTCTTCGTTCCATGGCCGCCGATGCACCGGCTGCGGCTTCGGTGCAGTCTGCCTCTGTTCGCAACCGAAGGATGCAGGAGGGCCTGGCCGATTCGGTGCCGGTGACCACAACCGGGCAGGAGATGGGGGAGCTCTTCCAGTATGTGATCGGCACACCCGTCAGCGTTGGCCGCGGCCAGTCTGCCATGGTTCCGATCCTTTCGTGCGGCGTTGAACCCCACAAGGATTTGATCTACAACGGCAGGAAATTGCCCGGCCACCCTGTCGCTACAATGCGCTTTCAGAATGACACCGGTCTCACCCTGGAGCGCGGGCCTGCCACCGTTCTGGAAGCTGGTGATTACGTGGGCGAAGCGATTCTCCCGCTCACAGCTCCTGGTGCTGAGATCGTGGTGCCCTACGCTGTCGAGCTTGGTGCCAAGATCAGCGAGGAGCAGGGCAGATCCCGAGAGCACCACGGCTTGAATATCACCGGGCATTTCCTGCAAATCGAGGACTGGGAGATCATCTGGCGCCAATATCGACTCAATAACGGCACCGGACGGCCGTTGGCGGTTCTGATTGAACATCCGCGGACGGCGCACTTCGAGCTTTTTGATACCCCCGAACCGGTCGAGACCACCGAGGCTCATCTGCGATTCAAATTGGACGTGCCTGCTCATGGTGAGGCGAGCTTGATGGTAAAAGAGCGTCGTCTGGTGAGACGGCGCGAGGAGATTCGCAAGCAGACGCCTCGCGCTTTGCAGCAGTACCTGAATGATGGCATACTCTCAGGCCGCGACAAGGGGAGATTGGAAGAACTCCTTTCGATCTGGAGCCAGATTGCCGCCAAGGAACAGCGGCTAAAGAAGATCGATCAGGAGCGAGGCAAGGTTTACAAGGCCCAGGAACAGATTCAGGCCAACATGCAGGCCCTCTCGACCACCGGCAAGGAAGGCGCGCTGCGGGCCAGCTACGTCGACAGGCTGGCCGCGTCCGAGGAGGATCTGGCGGACCTTCAGCAGGAAGAAACACAGCTCAAAGCAGAAATCGAAAAGCTCAATGCCGAGGTTGACAAACGGGTCGCAACGCTGAAATGAGGGAGTGCATTTGGGTTTTCGCTGCCGGTGGCGTAGAAGGAGATGCGGAGAGGGGGGGCGACACGGAGACACGGCGAGGGGGGACGCGGGGAGGGTT
>JAYELL010000010.1 GCA_034717495.1 Chloroflexota bacterium
TAAAGACCGTCCCTACTTCTGGTGAAGGACCTTGGTTACTGCATAGTTATTTAGCCCGCAGAGTACTAGCCGGATTCATCCGGCGCTGTTACGTAGCACGGGCCATTCATGCCCGTGCGATCTCCGCTCGGATGCACCAACTGCAATGCCTTTATAGATGATATCTTCATTGCTGAAGGGCAGGATGGCAGTAGCCTGTTCTAACAATTGGTCCGTGCGGACAAGGGAAGACATGGTTTCAAACTCCTTCCAGGGTTTATTTTACTGGCGGCTCATCCAAGTATACCATCGTCTGCCGCCCTTCATTAATCAGCAGGAGGCAGGCGTCTTCAACGAAGACCCAAGGTTTCCAGGACTTACGATGCCGCTTTTCTGATTCAAAGTATACGCCCAAATTCCTCATTTTGTCACAGACAATGAGAATTGCTGGATGTCAATATGCGGAATCATGACATGCTGACATTCTGATATTTCGACATGACGTGACCCTTACGCAGCCCCGCTGCGCCGGAGTGCGTCATCAGGTACAGCCCCGTACCCCCGCCGAGGAATGCCCGCAAGCGGCGCAGGCGATGAAGTCAGTCAGGATCACCAGGGCGTCCTCCCGTCCACAGTTAGGGCACACCGTCAGTTCTTCGATTTCCTCCAGGGAGAAGGATGTCGCGGTGGCGGCGTCTGGCAATTCGATGGAAACTTTGGCTTCGGGTTTTGATTTCATGATGACACGACATGCTGAGATTTTGACATGCTGACATTATGACATAGAATCCCCTGCATGAACACCCCACTCATACTACTGACCAACGACGACGGGATCCATTCCCCGGGACTTCTCGCTGCAGCGCACGCGGTCTGTGACCTGGGGCGCCTGGTGATTGTGGCTCCCCAGGAACAGCAATCGGGCATGGGCCGCAGTCTTCCCAAATCCACCAGCGGCGCCATGTACACGGAAACCCTGCCCATCGACGGCTGCCCGGTGGCGGCCTATTCCATGCCAGGCTCCCCGGCCCAGACGGTGCTCTACGCCATCACCGATCTGCTGGATGAACCGCCCAGCCTGGTGATCTCGGGGATCAACTACGGTGAGAACCTGGGTACCAGTACCACGGTCAGCGGCACGGTGGGAGCTGCTCTCCAGGCGGGTGAAGCCGGTATCCCGGGATTAGCGGTTTCCCTGGAGACCGACCCAGCCGCTCACCACGATCCCCATTATTCGGCCACCGTTGATTGGACGGCCGCTGCTTATTTTACTCGCCTGCTGGCGCAAAAACTGCTGGCAGAGGCCATGCCCGGCGATGTCGATACACTAAACGTCAACGTGCCCGGCCATGCCACCGTCGAGACACCGTGGCGACTGACCCGGCAATCACGACAGCCCTATTATCAGTCGTTGCCCACCCATCGCACCGATCTCAGTGCGCCCGGGCAACTGAGTTACAAGACGGTGATCGACTGGCAGCGCCTCCGACCTGAAACCGATATCCACGCCTTTGCTGTTGACCATGTCGTGTCTGTGACTCCGCTCAGCCTCGATCTGACGTCGCGGGTCGGCATGGATGAACTCAAGGCGCTGTTGGGATCACAATAATCGGTGGGGCGCACAGCGTCTGCAACACATCTTTTCGGCTCCCGCGAGCTCCTCTCCGCACAGCTCCCATAAGCTGCCTTCTGCTCTCAGCTTGCCTCTTCTTCCAACTCGATCTCTGCCACCGACTCCGCTATGCGCGTGGGCTGGTAGGGAAAGCGTTTGACATTCTCCCGATTGGTCACGCCGGTCAGCACCAGGATCGTTTCCATGCCAGCCTCGACTCCGCCGACGATGTCGGTGTCCATGCGGTCGCCTATCATGATGGTGTCCTCTGAATGAACGTTGAGAAAATTGAGCGCGCTACGCATCATGAGGGGATTGGGTTTGCCCACGAAGAAGGGGCTGTAGCCGCTGGCGGTTTCGACCAGGGCTGCCATGGCGCCACAGGCCGGCACCAGACCTCCCTCTCCCGGACCGGCGGGATCGGGATTGGTGGCGATGAAGTGGGCGCCCTCGGACACCAGCCGGATCGCCTTGGTGATCATCTCCAGGTTATAGCTCATGGTTTCGCCCAGGACCACGTAGTCCGGGTTGATATCGGTGATCACGTAGTCAACCGAGTGAATGGCGGTGGTCAGGCCACTCTCGCCGATCACAAAGGCTTTACCCAGTGGCTTTTGCGATTGCAGAAACAGCGCCGTTGCCATGGCGGAGGTGAAGATGTGTTTGGCTGGCACCTCCAATCCCATGGTCCGCAGGCGGTGGGACAGGTCGCCCGGCGTGTACATGGGATTGTTGGTCAGGACCAGGTGTTTGATATCCCGATCCTTTAGGCGTTGCAGGAATTCAGCAGCCCCAGGGATTGGCTGGCGCCCGCTTACAAGGACGCCGTCCATGTCGATAAGATAGTTTTTTTCTCCCATGAAGTGGTTTTTCCGTTCCTTTGAAAACTGATTGTACGACCTACCCCCCGGCCCCCTCCCAATCTGGGAGGGGGAGAGGTCAAACCCGCAACCTGCCTCAGTACCGCGGTACGCATGGATGTACGTCCGATAGCATTCCTGCCAGAGGTCGCAACGGCGCCGCGTCTCCGTGTCGCCTCGTCCCATCGACTGCCCTCTGCCATCAGGTTGACGATTGCGGGCGGCGTTGGGTCTCCCTGCCCTACTCCCAATACCGCTGCCAGGTCTCCCGCGCCACCTCGCGGCTGCGGGCGGTGATGGCTGCTTCGTCCAGTGTCAGCAGCTGCCGGTCTTTCATCAACCAGCGGCCGGCAACCATGGTGTGGGTGACGTGGCTGCCGCTCACTCCGAAAAGAATGTGCCAGGGCAGGTTCTCATTGGACAACGGGGTGGGCGGGTAGTAGTCCAACAGGATCAGATCAGCCGCGGCCCCCGGGCTGATCTGCCCGAGGCCAGGCTGGAAGAACAACCGGGCCAGGGCGGCATTGTTGCCATAGGCCATCTGGACGATCTGGTCACCGCTGGCTACCCGCGGGTCGTTTTGCCATACTTTGTGCAGTAAATATGCCTGTTTCATCTCGCTGAACATGTCGTTGGAGAAGCCGTCGTTGCCTAGACAAATGGGCATGCCACCCCGCATCATGGCAGGCACATCGGCCACACCCACCGCGTTGTTCATGTTACTGCGCGGCTGATGGGTAATCCAGGTGTTGCTCTCGCGCAGCGTTTCCATCTCCCAGGGGTCGATGGCGGTGACGTGGGCCACGATGGTGTGCGGTCCCAGAATCCCCCGGCTCTTCAGGCGGTCGATGGTGCGCAGACCATAGTTGGCCTGGCTGTCCTCCTGATCCGCGGGGCCCTCTGCGGCGTGGATGTGGAAGCCCACGTTTCCAAGGCTTTCGGCCTCGGCAACACATTGGGCCAGAGTTTCATCGCTCAGGCTGAGCGACGCGTGCAGGCCGAAGGTACCGGCAACCAGCGGTGACGACCCGGGACGCCGCGTTTCCTTGATGAAACGCACATTTTCGGCGATGCCGGCCGTGGCCTCTTCGGGTCCATTGCGATCGGTGACTTCATAACAGAGACAGCTTCTCAGTCCGGCGGTCTCCACCGCGCCGGCAATGATGCTGAGACTGCCATCGACGTGAGCCGGACTGGCATGGTGATCGATAAGGGTCGTTGTGCCGTTGCGAATGGCGTCTACCAGGCAGACCAGGGCGCTGAAGAGCACGCCATCGTCGTCCAGGGCCCGATCCAGGGTCCACCAGAGACGGCGCAGGATCTCGGGAAAATCCCGCGGTGCAGGGCCGGGAATGTACATGCCCCGGGCGAAGGCACCGTAATAGTGAGTATGGGTGCAGATATTGCCGGGCATGAGCAGCTTGCCGCCGGCATCCTCCCGCGCCGCATCGGGATAGGCGGCCAGCAGGTCCTGGCTGGAAGCAACCGCGGCGATCTCGCCATCCTGCACCAGGACAGCACCATCTTCGATCACGCGGTTGTCATCGCCGAAGGTGCAGACGGTCGCGTTGTGAATGAGGATTGATTGGGACATGGATTTCCTCCCTTGTCGCATCTGGTCAGTCGCCGCCATCTTCCAGCCACAACAGGGCCATGGCCACGGCTGTGGTCCAGGCCAGGCTTTGGAATTCCCCCCGCATCAGGGCGGTTTTCAGTTCTGATCGAGTCAGTTCGATGAGTTCCTGTTCTTCCAGATCATCGGAATTGGGCATAGTCACCGGGCGGGCGCCCCGCGCAAAATAGAGATTGGCTGTGGCGAAACCACGATTCGCACCGACATTGTAGTGCCCCAGGTCTATCCACCGGGACGCCTGGTAGCCTGTCTCCTCCAGTAATTCCCGCCGGGCGGCGGCCAGGGGTTCTTCACCGGGCTCGAGATAGCCGCCTACCACCGCCATGGTGACGCCGTCCAGGGCATACTTCACCTGTCGAAAGCAGAGAAAGGTGCCGGCTTCTGTTTCGGCCACCACGTTGATATAGTTGGGCGTGATGATCCAGGGCCAGTCTTCGATGCGCCGGCCGTCGGGCAGCTCGACAACATGTTCCTCCACAGTCAGGTACTTGCTGTGTTGTAGAATCGTTCGCCGCGAAATGGTTTTCCAGGGATCCATGCTTGCTCCGGGATAGAGACGGGTTGTCGGTTTGAGGTTAACTGCCTGACATTGTACCACAGGTTTGCGTGCTGTGTGCATCCTCGCGCCGGTGTGGTGGGAGGGTATGCCCCCTAACCCCCCAAAGGGGGGAATTTCCGGAGAGCAGCGTCGGCACGCTAGCAAGCGCTCCGTGAGGTAGCCGGGGACGCGGCGATGCGGAGACTCTGATACTCTGAAACTTCGACCCTCCGACCCTCGGCGTCCGCATCCGTGGATGGCCGCCTCCATGCCCTTGCCTGCCCGCGATACTCGTGTTACAATCGCGCGGCGGGAAGCAATCGTATCATGAAATCATCTAAGTGTCTGCCTTACCTGGTCTGTCGCAATGGCCGAATGATTGCGCCTTCCAAGGCCACTATTTCTATCTTCAACCCGGTCATCTATGGCGCGTTTGGAATCTACGAGTCGATCCAGCTCTGCCAGGGTGTTATCTTCATGTTGGAGGACCACCTGGACCGCCTGGCCGAGTCGGCTGCTGCCATCGATCTTCGTTTACCGGCCGATCTGGACGCGATCGGGCAATGGACCCGGAAAACCGTCGCAACCAACCGCTGCCGCGATGCCATGATCCGGCTGTTTGCACTGGGGCCAAGCGGGCAGCATGGGCCGGAGGTTTTTGTCTGGCCCGAGCCGGCGCGGTCCTTTCCTCCAGAGATGTTCGAAGAGGGTGTGGGCGCTGTAAGCTACCTGGGGGAACGGGCTTTTCCCAACGCCAAGTCATTGAATACATTGGTGAATCACATGGCCAAGCAGCGCGCCCTCAGTGCAGGGGAACACGAGGGCATTTTGATAGATCGCGACGGCAGCGCGACTGAGGGGTCATCCAGCAACCTGTTTATCGTGCAGAATGGAAAACTACACACACCACCGCCTGAGCATGTACTGGCCGGCGTGACCCAACAGGAGGTTCTCAAGCTTGCCGGTGACCTGGGGATTCCGGTGGAACGGCGTGCCCTCCCGCTGGCCGACCGGGCGTGTTGGCAGGAAGCCTTTTTGACCAGCACCAGCCGGCATGTGCTTCCTTTGGTGCGCCTGGATGGGGAAGTGATCGGAACAGGCCGCCCTGGATCGATTACCCGACAGCTGCGGGAGGCGTTTGAGGTTCATTTTCAGGTGGTGATTGCGCAGGGACGCTGAGACGCCGCCAGCACGCTACGCCAGCACGGTAGCAACCGATCCGAGAGGTAGGCGTGCCGAGAGGCAGCAAGCGGTGCGTGACGTCAGCAGACGGTGCGTGAGCTAGCTAGGCGTACCGTGAGGTA
>JAYELL010000011.1 GCA_034717495.1 Chloroflexota bacterium
GGGGTCAAGCAACATCATGGGCGTGGCGCATGCAACGTCTCTACGGACCGTTGGCGTTATCCCATGATGACGCGTGGCCGAAAAATCGTCGCAGAGACGTTGCAGCAAGATGTGGGGTCAAGCAACATCATGGGCGTGGCGCATGCAACGTCTCTACGGACCGTTGGCGTTATTCCATGATGACGCGTGGCCGAAAAATCGTCGCAGAGACGTTGCAGCAGGATGTGGGATCAAGCAACATCATGGGCGTGGCGCATGCAACGTCTCTACGGACCGTTGGGCGTTATTCCATGATGACGCGTGGCGCATGCAACGTCTCTACGGACCGTTGGGCGTTATTCCGCAATCGTTCGCGGCCAAACAACATCATGGGCGTGGCGCAACGTCCGTACAGGGGGAAACACATGACCAAATTCCGAAACAAATACCGCGTAGAATCGACCCGGTTACCCGGATGGGATTACGCATCGCCGGCATGGTATTTCGTGACCATTTGCACCCGACGGCGCATCGAATTCTTTGGCCAGGTCACCGACGGCCAATTGCGGTTGTCAGACCTCGGCCAGATCGCCCATCGATTCTGGCAAAACATTCCGCGACATCACCTGCACGTCGCCGTTGACGAGTCGGTTATCATGCCGAACCACGCTCATGGAATCATCGTTATCACCTGGCCCGGGACAAATGACACCATTCCCCCGGGGGAAACACCGCCTGATGATGCGGGGCCAGACGGTAAAACATTGTCGAACGGTGGCGGGGCAGTAGAGATGTTGTATAACGATGGGGAACCAGGCAATGCAGAGACATTGCTTGCAACGTCTCTACGAGACAACACAAACCGATTTTCAACCATATCCCCCAAAGCAGGATCCCTGTCCGTAGTGATCCGGTCCTACAAGACCGCGGTGACCAAATGGGCGCGCAGAAACGGGCGGCCCGATTTCGCCTGGCAGCCTAGATTCCACGACCACATCATCCGAAATCAACGATCGCTAGACCTCATCCGTCAATACATTCGCGATAATCCCCAACGATGGGTAAGCGACCGTCACAATTTGGTCATCGAATAGATACGAAAAATGGCATCATCGGACATAGGCTTATTCGATCTAATATCCATCTGGCCGACCTGCTCGAAGTGAGTCACTTTTCCTTTGCGAGCTATCATTGTACTCAATCCGGCGATCTTCTCTTGATCCACATAAGCTTGCATGGCCGGTTTGATGAGTTCGAGACGTTTCAAACTCATGCCAACTTCTTCTGGTGTTACGATTTCATGCTTCACAATATTATCTCCTCTCCTCAAATCTAATGCCTGGACAAGCCAGAGGAACGCTGATTACGCAGACCTGAATGAACCGCATCGCTGTCCCGAGCGTGTCGAGGGGTGTAGCCGAAGTGTGACGCTGATGAACGCAGATCAATCAAAAAAAATCAGAGACCTCTGCGCCGAAGGTCTGCGGTACACCCTTGTCAGGTTCGCGGCTTGCCCCCCTAACCCCCAAAAGGGGGGAACTTCCGGTCGCTCCCCCCGTGGGGGGCTGGGGGGAGCCCTATTTCGCCTGCGCGGTGCTGAAGAACACCCGGCTGTCACCGACTTCCTGCAGCTGCCCGACGATCTCGAAACTGGCCTGTAGCGGCAGGTCGGCGGACGATGTCCCCACCATGACCCGAACCTCCCCTGGCTTCACCACCCAGCGCAAGTCGGTGTCGAGGAATGCCAGCTGGTTGACGGCAAGCTCGAAGGTGACCGTGCGCGTCTGGCCTGGCTTCAGGCAGACTCGCTGGAAGCCCTTCAATTCCTTCATAAGTCGGGTGATAGTGGCGATCAAATCGCGAAGGTAGAGTTGTACGACCTCGTCGCCGGCCCGCGGGCTGGTGTTGGTCGCGTCAACGCCGACCCGGACGATCTGGCCCGCTTCGGCCCCGGCACGGTCCAGGCGCAGGTTTTCCAACGCGAAGGTGGTGTAGCTCAGGCCAAAACCGAAGGGGAAGAGGGGCTCGTTGCTGAGATCTACATAGGTGGTTTTCCAGTGGGAGCGGCCGCCGGAGGGCTTGACCCCGTAGAAGATGGGCACCTGCCCCACGGAGCGGGGGAAGGTCATGGGCAGTTTTCCGCCCGGGTTGTGGTCGCCGAAGAGCAGATCGGCCAGCGCCTCGCCACCCTCCTCACCAGGAAGCCAGGCTTCGACGATGGCAGGCACGTTTTCGGCGATCCAGGGGATGGCCAGGGGCCGGCCGTTTATCAGCACAACCACTGTGGGCGTGCCGGTGGCGACCAGCGCTTCCACCAGTTCCTGTTGCACGCCGGGCAAGCCGAGGTCGGCCCGGTCGCGTGCCTAGCCGGAGGTGCATTCGTCGGTCAGGCCTGACTTGTCGCCCACCACGACGATAGTGACTTCAGCCTGTTGAGCTGCTGCCACGGCCTCGGCGAAGCCATCCCGGCGGTCGCTGTTGATGTTGCAGCCTTTGGCGTAGAGCACCTTGGCCTGGGGCGAGAGCTTGTCCTGGATTGCCTCGAGGATAGGGAGAATGGGCACAGAATCCTCGATCAATTGGATGTCATCTGCCACCGCGACTCCCAGGGGATTCTCCTTGTCGCGCGTTTCGATCAATGTTTCAAGATGGGCGATGTAGGTGTAGTCTCCCAACAGGTTGCGTGCGCTATTGGCGTTGGGACCGATGACGGCGATGTTCTTCAGGGTTTTTGGCAGGGGCAGCAGGGAATCTTGATTCTTGAGCAGGACCATAGACTGCCGGGCAATGCGCCGGGCCAACCCGCGCTGCTCTGGCGTATCGAAGAGGGCAGCGGCGGATTGGCCACCCCGGCCATTTGCGTTGCCAGCTCCGGCTGCCATGTGCTGGCCAGGCCGATGATCTGCGGAAACACGGTGGCGTCGCGTGCCATGTAACCGGCGCAGCATTCCTCGTGCACCATGCCCGGGATGCCCAGGGGAGTCTCCTCCAATAGAAACTTCTGGATGCGGTTGGCGGCTGCGGCGCTCTCGGCCGGCGTCAGGTTGCTGGCGCCGCCAATGCGGGTGATCTGGCCGATGCCATGTTGCAGCAGCCTGGCGGCTTCGCCTTCATTGGCCAACTCGTAGATCCAACAACTGCCCAGTTGGGCAAGCTTCTCCTCGAGGGTCATCTGGGCGAGCAGGTCGGCGACGCGGTTTTCGATGGGGATGGACGGGGTGGCTGTGGGCATGGGTGTATTTCTGGATAATGGTCAATGGGTGAATTGCCAAATGGTCAGAAGATGCCTATTCTCGGTAGCCGGTTATCGCCGGGATACCAAGTCCCCGTCAGATGCTCTCCGACGGGGACGTCTGTTTGCTCCAGGGACCAGTCGCTGGCGCCTGGAGGGTCGTTGGCTGGTTACAAGAGATGTCACGCTGGTAGCGTGACCTACGCATCTGCCCAATCATTTGCGCCAAGCTGTACTAACGCCTGCGGCGCAGCCAGGCTGCTGCAGCCAGCGCCAGGCCGCTGATTGCAGCTATCGATCCCACCGGCAATCCGACAGCAGGCGCCGGGCTGGCATCGAATGAGTGGAGATGTACTGCGGTCGGTACCCTTATCGTCACCAGGTAGTCCTCCACCTCGCCATCAGGGGCTGGGCCAACGGGAGATAAGCCACCGTTGATGCTCAGGCGGAAGCGGGCGTAGGTCAGCCCTGGAACCGCAGTTAAGGGAACCGGGAAGGTGAACGGTGGGTTTGGTCCAATCCCGAGCGGAAGGCTAACGCCGCCCCACAGGTGCTCGGCCGGGTCGTCAAAGACGCCGTTGGCGTTGAAGTCGATCCAGGCATCCAGCATGCCGCCGGAGGGACCGCCATCGACCGTAACAACGCCCGGTATGCCTGGCGTAAGCAGTGGTGGCAAGGTCACGCCATCCTCGTCATCGGGCGCACCCGGTGGATTGAGGTCGTCGCCGTCGGCCTGCGGAGATGGCTGGCCGTCGGGTTCGACGTCCACAATCGGTCCCAGGCTGTGGCCCGGGACGACGGGATGCCGGGCGCCGTTGCTGGCCAGCAGTGTACTGTAGCTGTCGGGCGCGTCGCCATATTCCAGCTCCTCAGGCGGCGGCCCTTCGATTTCCACCAGGTAGTCCTCCACCTCGCCATCAGGGGCAAATCCGGTTGGCGGTAAGACGCCGTTGTTGCTCAAGCGGAAGCGGGCGTAGGTCGGCCCTGGAACTGCATCTGGCGGAACCGGGAAGGGGAGCGGCGGGCTCGGTCCAATCGGGAGCGGAACGCTGGCACCGCCCCAGAGATGTTCGGCCGGGTGGTCAAAGACGCCGTTGGCGTTGAAGTCGATCCAGGCATCCAGCATGCCGCCGGAGGGGCCGCCATCGACCGTAACAAGGGCCGGCGCGCCGGCCGTGAGCAGTGGCGGCAAGGTTACGCCATCCTCGTCGTCGGGCGCACCCGGTGGATTGAGGTCGTCGCCGTCGGCCTGCGGAGATGGCTGGCCATCGGGCTCGGCGTCCACAATCGGTCCCAGGCTGTGACCCTGGATGATGGCATGCCGGGCGCCGTTGCTGGCCAGCAGTGTGCCGTAGCTATCCGGTGCATCGCCATAGTCCAGTGGCAGAAGATTGAAGAAGGTGCATTTGACAGTTTCACCCTCTTCGAGTTGGAAGGTGGCGGTGAAATTGGCCACGTTGCCGCTGCTGTTGTCGTCATCGCACTGAATAGCGGTCAGCTGCCAGCCGGCCGGCACGATCTCTACCGAGGTGTAGGTGCCCGGCTGCAGGTCAGAGACGACGATCTGCCCGCCATCGCCGATGGTGCCAGCGGCATTACCGGTGAATGTGAAGCTGTCGGGTGCGCCATCGGGGTCTGTCTGCTTCTCGACAATGATGGTGCCGGCCTGGGGGGCGAGCGCGGTCAGGCTGGTGGGGACCAGCGCAACCAGCAAGATGACCAATAACGAGATGCTGAAGAATCTTTTGGTGAGCATGGCAAAGCGGACTCCTTTCAGTCTTCTGGGAGACAGGCGTAGATCTGTGGGCGTTCGATTGTTCTGCCCCAGATTTCAAGAGATTCGTGGCTGCCCTGGGCTGAACAGCACAAGATCAATCAGGATGAATCCTTTGACAATTCAGATCCGCTTGCGATGAAATTGAGGATAATCTGTGATTTCCACGTCGGCGCCGATAATACCCAACCCCACCTGTAGCCGAGTGGTTGAACGATTCCAGAGAGAAGATGTGAAAATGAAATTCTTCTCAACTGATCTTACCACAATAAAGCCTGTTTCGCAATGGTTTGGGCGGAGAGCAGGGTCTCCCTGCCCCTACGGATATGCCCGTTTATACAATCGCGGGAAGGCAGATGCCTCACGGATATGGGGCAGATCGCAGATCCACATCAGCACCCGCTCCAGGCCCATGCCAAATCCGCTGTGGGGCTGCGTGCCATACTGGCGCAGGTCCAGGTACCACTCGTAGGCCTCCCGGGGCAACTGCTGCGCGTCGATGGCGTCCAGCAGGTTCTGGTAGTCGTGCATGCGCTGGCTGCCGCCCACGATCTCGCCATAGCCCCCGGGCGCGATCAGATCACACGCCAGTGCGGTGTCGGGTCGCTCCGGGTCGGGCTGCATGTAAAAGGCCTTGGCTTCCCGCGGATAGTGGTGGACAAAGACCGGTTTCTCGAACTGGCCACTGATGGTGTCCTCGTGGGGAGCGCCAAAATCCTCGCCCCAGGGGAAGTCGGGGTAGCCGTTTTCGTGCAGCAGCTTGACTGCATCGTCGTAGTGGAGTCGGGGGAAGGGTGGTACGACCTTTTCAAGATGGCTGATGTCCCGTTCCAACAGCGCCAGTTCCGCGGCTCGCTCGCTGAGGGTGGTCTGGATACAGTAGCTCACGAACTGCTCGATAACCTCCATATTCTGGTATAGGTCGGTAAAGGCCATCTCCGGCTCTACCATCCAGAACTCCATGGCGTGCCGCCGGGTGTCCGACTTTTCGGCGCGGAAGGTGGGGCCGAAACAGTAGACCCGGCCGAAGGCCGCGATAGTGGCCTCGCTGTAGAGCTGGCCCGTTTGTGCCAGGTAGGAGGGTTCGCCGAAGTAATCGGTTTCGAAGAGGGTACCGGTGCCTTCGGCCGCCGAGGGCGTCAGGATAGGGGTATCGACCAGGATGAATCCGTTGTTGTCCAGCCAGTCGCGAATGGCTTTGATCAAGGTTGCCCGGGTTTTGATGATGGCGATCTGACGAGGGTCTCGCAGCCAGAGATGGCGGTGGTTCAACAGGAAGTCGACCCCGTGCTCGCCACCATCTCTTTTGGGAGCCAGCGGATAGGGATCGGATGCCTTGCCGATGACCTGGAAGCCAGAGGAATCGAGCTCGAAGCCGCCGGGTGCCCGGGGTTCAGCCTTCAGCAGGCCGGTGATGGCGACCGACGACTCCAGGGTGATGTAGCGAGCCTCCTGGAAATCCTCGGCCGGCAGGTTCTTTTTGAAGACAACGCATTGCATGGCGCCGCTGCCATCACGCAGGGTGATGAACTGCAAGCGGCCTTTGTCGATTCGCTTCTGGACCCAGCCCTGCAGGGTCACTTCCTGGTCGACGTGATCGGCGGCGTCGGCGATTTTGATAGTGGTCATGAGTGCTTTACCTCGGAGAATTGGGGAAAACAGATAGCAGCGGTTCCCGGCCCGTTTCCGGGCAATGAGCCGCGAGCTAATGGTCAATTGTGGCCCCTTCGGGGCAGTTCAGCCAGCGAAAGCAGTTCGACTTCGCTCACTACAAGCTCTTGGTCGATCTTGATGCGATAAGCGCCTATAAATTGATGGTTACCAACCGCCGAATGTCTTCCACAAGGTCGGCTGGAGTCTGAATGGCGAGGCCACTCTGGGCGGCAACCTCGGGGGTGAAATGCCTGGTATCCAAAGTTGTCAGGCGGGCCACATCGCCTTGAATTGCAGCGCACAGAATCGGAGCATCCTTTGGCGCTACTACGTTTTCCCACGGTGCCGTTTCTTCTGAAGATGGGTCTGGAATGATCGTTAGACGAAGACGGGCCATTTGAGCGGCAAAGTTCGGCAAAGCCCCTGGCAGTTTCTTGCGCAGGTTGCGCTCGGCCTCATCAAGCACCTGGTTGCAGACCATAATCTCGAATTTCCCGATCTCAGCCATTTGCAGCACTGCATTGCTGGCCCCAGATCTTGAGTGGGCACCAGCAATCAGTACATTGGCATCGACGAAGATTCTACGCATCGCCGGCTTGTTTCTCAGTCCAGATCAACTCTCTTTCAGTTTCCAGACCTTGCAGGAGCTCAGCCAGGCTTATGCCTTCATCTTCCATGATGGCCGTAAACTCCTCAGACAGTTTGGGAATCAACGCTTGCCGGGCCGATAACACAACGATGTCATCGATCTGCACAAGGGATAGCATATCACCCTGACCGACAGCCATGAAATCGCGCACAGCTCTTGGCAGCGTCAATTGGCCTCGCTCTCGCAAACGAACGGAGTAGGTAGCTGGCATTGCCCGATCATCCTGTTTCAACGAGTAAGAATTTCGGAATTTCGTATAATCTGATTATACGAAAACGGAGGTGAATTAACAAGTTTGCAGCGAATAGTTTCGCAGTTTAAATCTCGTCCTCCGCTGTCGACACCAGGTGCAACACATCCAACTGGGCCTGGTCGACGGTATCTGGTGCGCCGGTCATCGGCTCAGATGCCTGCTGGTTTTTGGGGAAGGGGATGACCTCCCGGATCGACTGTTCGCCCGCCAGCAACATGATCAGCCGGTCGATGCCAAGGGCGATGCCACCGTGGGGTGGGGTGCCATACTCGAAGGCATCCAGCATGTGCCCGAACTTCTCGTAGGCATCCTCCGGCGAGTGGCCCAGCAGTTCAAAAAGCTGTTCCTGGATGTCGCGCTGGTGAATTCTGATGCTGCCGCCGCCCAGCTCGACGCCGTTCAGCACGATATCGTAGGCATTGGCCTTGACGCTGCCTGGATCGCTTTCGAGGCGATCGATATCCTCTGCCTTGGGCGAGGTAAAGGGGTGGTGCGTGGCATCCCATCGGTCTTCATCCTCGTTCCACTCCACCAGGGGAAAATCCACCACCCAGAGAAATTGGAATTCAGACTGGTCGATAAGACCGGAGTCCTTGCCCAGGCGCAGGCGCAATTCGCTCAGAGAAGCAGCTACCACCCCGGCCTGGTCGGCGATGATGAAGACCACGTCGCCCGGCTCAACGTCACAGCGTTCGGCGATAGCGCTGAGCTCGCCAGCAGAGAAGAACTTGGCAATAGGTGACCTGGGTTTGGCATCCGGATCGACGGGATAGTCGAGCCAGGCCAGGCCCCTGGCCCCATAGATCTTGACCAAATCCTCGTATTCCTTGACCTGTTTGCGGACCTTGTTGCTGCTCAACTGGCCCACGCCGGGCGCGCGGACAGCCTTGACCTGGTTGCCCGCCGACAGTGCAGCCTTCAGGAAAGCAACGCCCGTCTCCTGCAGCAGATCGCCCAGATCCTTCAGCTCCAGGCCGAAACGGATATCGGGCCTGTCGCTGCCGTAGCGCGTCATGGCTTCGGTGTAGGTCAGTCGCGGGAAGGGCAGGACCGGTGCATCGGCCTCGGTCAATTGATCGACCAACACCTGGCAGAGGCCGCTGGTAATATCGATGACATCCTCTTGATCGACGAAGGCCATTTCCACGTCCAACTGGGTGAACTCGGGCTGGCGATCGGCTCGCAGGTCCTCGTCCCGGAAGCAGCGGGCAATCTGGTAATAGCGATCGAAGCCGGCTACCATCAGGAGCTGCTTAAATTGCTGCGGGCTCTGAGGCAGGGCATAGAATTCGCCGGGATGGATCCGGCTGGGCACCAGGTAGTCCCTGGCTCCTTCCGGGGTGGACTTGGTGAGGATAGGCGTTTCAATATCGATGAAGCCGTGATCGTCGAAATAATCGCGCATCAGCTTGATCGCCCGGTGGCGCAGCATGATGTTTGTTTGCATGCGCGAGCGGCGCAGGTCCAGGTAGCGGTACTTGAGGCGTGTAAACTCGTTGGCTTCCAGCTCATCCCGGATCTCGAAGGGCAGCGGCCTGGAGGCATTTTCGATCTGCATCTCGCTGACGATGACCTCGATATCACCGGTGGCAAGGGTCGGATTGATCATACCCTCGGGCCGCAGTTTGACCGTGCCCTTGATGGCCAGGACAAACTCACCCCGGACCTTTTCGGCCGTGGCGTGGGCTTCCGGTGTATCGGGCGTGACGACGATCTGGGTCAGCCCGTAGCGATCCCGCAGGTCGATGAAAACGAGGTTGCCGTGATCACGTCGCCGATGGGCCCAGCCGTTGAGGATTACCTCTTGTCCGGCGTTTTCCGCGCGCAACTCACCACAGGTATGCGTACGTTTCAACATAAGTTCCTCTTGTCCTCTTGGTTTTTCAGATCAGGATGCCAGAATATCAGAATATCGGAATGTCAGGATGACCGGTGCAACGCTGCGGATCATGCCAGGATGACATTATGACATATTGACATTAATTCATCAAGCCGAAGGGTTTGGCGAATTGGCGGTGGGGAAGTAGAATGAAGTGGATTTCGGCGCATGGGCCATGGGGGGTGATCGCTTGGGCAACAGCTGCGGCGCTTCCGGCGATGCTGTCTCCCGGGCAACGATCCACGCGGCACCGGACGGTCGGAGGGTCAGAGGGTCAGAATATCGCAATGCCATGACCTGCTCCACTCCGGGCTATGCCGCAGAACTTTGTGACACTCTGACGTTCCGGTATTCTGACATATTGACATAATGACATCAAGTTCCTGGAGTCCTGATGATGAGTATGACACAACAAGAATCCCTCGATCTGGTTCGCCAGTTGCTGGGAGCCCGCGACGACGATGAATTGACACAGATTATCAGCCTGAACCTGGGAGGTGTAGATGGCACCTTTTTTGGTGTGCTCAATTCCTCGGTGAAGCAGCTTGAGCGAGAGGGAAAGCCAAATATCGCTCAGGCTTTGCAGACCGTGGGCGATCAGATGCTTCGCATGAAGACGCTGATCTAATGGTCAATGGTCAGGTGAGAATTGGTGTCGCGCGCGAATTGCGATAGAATAGGGGCGTCGGGCACTGTTTCCTTGAACTATCCGCAGTCAAAGCATACCGAGTACTTATGTCATCAAATCCCCAATGGGAGTACCTGCCCACCACCTTGATCCTTTGCCGCCATGGCGAGAGCAAATGGAATATAGAACGGCGAATCCAGGGCCAATCGCCCCTGGCTCCCGGTCTCTCAGCCGAAGGCCGCTGGCAGGCGCGACGCCTGGCTAACCGACTGCAACAGGAAGGTGCCGACATCCTCTATACCAGCGACCTGAAGCGAGCCTATGAAACGGCCGAAATCGTGGGGTCCTGGCTCGGCCTGCGACTGCGAACGGACCAGCGCTGGCGGGAAGTGAACCTGGGCCGTTGGCAGGGCCTGACAGGCCAGGAGGCCAAACTCAAGTGGCCTGAGGAATGGGCAGCCCTGGAAAATGGAGAGGATGTGCCGCGAGGGGGAGGCGAGACCCTGGCTCAGGTCCAGCGACGGGTTACGACGGCCGCGCGCGATCTGATGGCAAGGCACGAGGGCAGAACCATCGCAGTAGTCTGTCATGGCGGGGCGATCCGGACCTGTATCGCCGGATTTGAGGACTACGCCCTGGACAACCTGCGGGAACAGGTGGGACCGATCTACAATTGTTCGGTAACGATCCTGGAGCACGACGGGGACCGTCTTGAGGTGCTTACTGTGGCCGACGTCAGTCATCTGGAAACACCTGGGTAAAAAATGAGTTCCTCGCAGCCATTGGCCCTGGTGGCGGGAGTGATTCTGATCGTGGTGGGACTGGCGTACCCGATGGTCGCGCTAATTCGCGTCAACAAAATGCTCGGTCAGGAGCAGGTTTCTCGCGGGAAGATCACAGCGACGCTGTTGCTGACCGGTGTTTTCCCTCTGACCGCGGTGCTGGCTGGGTTCTATTTGCTCTCCGAGCAGGCCCGACAGTCGGCAATTTTCAGCGGCGCACTGATCGCATCGGCCCTGTTTACGGTTGCTATTCTGATTTATCGCTCGCGTGTCGACCGCTCTGCCCGGCCTATGCCTCCGGAGAGCAACGGAAGGGATTCGGAAAACTCCTGATCGGCGTTGCGTTGGTTTTTTTGCAGGAGTGACGTCCAGGTTATCGAGCGTATCCGGAGAGGCTTTTACCGTGCAATTTCTTCTCCTCGGCCTCAGCCTTGGGCTATCGGCAGGCCTTAGCCCCGGACCGCTGATGACGCTGGTGATCACCACCTCCCTTCGGGATGGTTTCTGGCAGGGTTTTTTGGTTGCCATGGCGCCCATCCTGACCGACCTTCCTATCATTCTGCTATCCATTTTCGTATTGGGCCGCCTTCCCGACTGGATACTTCCACTCATCGGTATCGTGGGGAGTGGCTACATCATCACCCTGGGGTGGGAGACGGTCCGGGATGCGCAGCATGCCAGCCTGAGGCAACCGGGCGCCGATGCTGAAACGCAGGGCAACAGCAGCAAACGTTCTCTGGGTCAGGGAGCGACCGTCAATCTGCTCAATCCCCATCCCTACCTCTTCTGGGCCACGGTGGGTGGGCCCACATTGCTGGCAGCTTTCAGCCAGAATCCCCTGTATGCCGTGGCTTTCCTGCTGGGCTTTTACACATTACTGATCGGTTCCAAGATCGGTGTAGCCGCCCTGGTAGCGAGCCAGTCTCACCTGCTGACCGACACCTGGTACCGGCGAATCCTGCTGGCTCTGGGTGTCCTGTTGATCGGGCTGGGGCTGCTGGTGGCCTGGCAAACGGTAAGCGGGGCGCTGGGTTAACTCAGACGTTATTAATTTCCTCATCCTGTCCCCCGCAGAAAACTCCCTCAAAAACATCTCCATCGGTTCTCCACAATCCTGCGCGAGAATAGTCCTAACAACGATGATGCAGGTCCGTGCAAACAGGATCGGCATCGAAAGAAAGGACAAAAGGTTTTATGGCAACAACATCTCGCAAACGTCAACTGTCGACGACTACCAAGCTCAATTGGCTACTGGATTTCATCCTCTTTTTGGGTGCTGTGGCGGCGGCAGTAACGGGTATCTACTTCCTGTTCTTCGTGAGCGGTGGCTACCAGGCCGGGCGCAACCCATTGTATGGCGTCACCCTTCTATTTGAACGGGCGACCTGGGATCTGCTGCACACCTGGGGAGGCGTTCTCATGATCAGCGCCGCGCTGGCCCACCTGGCCATCCATCTGGACTGGGTGCGTATGATCGGTCGAAAGATCGTATTCGCTGTGCGGGGAGATGGGCGCGGCCTTTCCAGGGGCGCCAAGATCAACATAGCGGTCAATGCCGTCATTGCAATCAGTTTCTTTCTTGTTGCAATCAGCGGAGTCGTCTTCCTGTTTGCGCCTACCGGCGGGTACCAGGGTGGCGCAAATCCAGGCTGGGAGATCCAGTTCCTGTTTGGCCGAGCCACGTGGGATATGATCCATACCTGGTCGGGCGTGACGTTGATCGTGGCTGGAATTGTCCATCTGTCTATTCACTGGCGCTGGGTTACCAAGGTTGCGGGCAGAATGTTGCCCGTCAGGGATGAGCGGATTAGCGCTCCCAGTGTCGTCAACCGAGTTTGAGTTCAACCACAAATTGGAGGTACAAATCATGTTGAAGAAGACCATTTTGGCGGTAGCGCTGCTGGGCCTGGTATCGTTTCTGGTAGTTGGCGCAGTCAACCGCACCATTGCCAAGACCGATGATTCCGGCGAGAGCCACGAAACGCGTGGTCAGGGCTGGGCGCAACAGACCGGAGACAATCTGTACGTTACAAACAATGAAATCGGCCAAGGCCAGGGCCGAAACCAAGAGGGGTCTGGTCAGGAACAGGTGCCGGGACAGCGCGCACAGGCTGAGGATGCCGTGCACAATGAGAAGACTGGTGGCCAGGGCCAGGGTCGAAACCAAGAGGGGTCTGGTCAGGAACAGGTGCTGGGACAGCGCGCACAGGCTGAGGCTGCCGCGCAAAATACCAAGGCTGGTGGCCAGGGCCAGGGTGGCGGCCGCGAGGTCGCCGGAAGTGCAGGTCAGAGCCGTGGAGGCCAGGCTGAACAGGTGACCTGGCAGGCTATGGAGGGCACTGTGGTCGCCGTTGACGACGAAAGCCTGACTCTTTCAACTGAGAATGGCGACCTGGAGATCGCCGATCGAGGGTGGCGCTTTGCCCTTGAGCAGGGGTTTTCGGCCCAGGTCGGCCAACGCATCGGTGTTCAGGGCTTTCTGGAAGAGGGCAAGTATGAAGTTGGCAGCATAGCGAATCTGTCTTCTGGCCAACTCGTGCAAATCCGCGAGCAATCAGGGCGGCCTCTCTGGGCCGGCGGCGCCGGTGGCGGTGGCCCGGAGAGGGTCGATGGCGACTCCCAACCGGCCGCTGAAGCCGAGGATCACCAGTGGCAGCAGGTGATGGGCGAGGTCGTCAATGTCGACGACGAGCAGATAACCCTGAAACTGGCTGATGGTGAGCTGCAGATCGAAGGGCGGCCTTGGAGCTTTGCACTGATGCAGGGCTTCCATGCACAGCGCGGTGACCTGGTAATTGTGAACGGGTTCCTGGAGAACGGCGAGTTTGAGGCTGGTGTTTTCCAGAATGGTGGTCTGATTGTCCCCGTGCGCGAGGAATCGGGCCGGCCTCTGTGGGCAGGCCAGGGCCGGGGCCGCGTTTCCTAAGCAACTGACGATCGGTCATCCACAAGCCAACAGCTTAGCGGGCATCCCTGACGAGCAAGTCACAGGGAAACAAACTCTGGTAGGCTGTTGGCTACGCCTGGGGATTACCCTTCCCTCTGGCGCTATGGTAGAATCGTGTACCTACGACAATCGCAATTCGTTGCCAACGTGATCAGATAAACAATGACTCAACACATTCTTGTTGTCGATGATGATCGGCAGATCGCCCGTCTGATCCGCTCCTACCTGGAACAGGCGGATTTTCGCGTCACCGTAGCCTACGATGGGGAGACTGCCTTGCATGCCCTGCGCCGCGACAGGCCCGATCTGCTCGTGTTGGACCTGATGCTGCCCGGTCGGGACGGCTGGCAGATCACGCGGACCGTGCGCGCCGATCCTGTGCTGGCCGCCACACCCATCATCATGGTTACCGCCCGGGTAGAGGACACCGACCGGGTCGTTGGGCTGGAGTTGGGAGCCGATGACTACGTGACCAAACCTTTCAGCCTCAGGGAGGTAGTTGCCCGGGTGCGCGCCGTGTTACGGCGGACATCAGGCCAATCCTTGGCCGGGCCCGCAAAGCTTGTGAGGATCGGCGACATTTCGTTGGACCCGGATCGGCATGAGGTATTTCTGGCAGGTGTTCCGCTGGAATTGACGCCGACGGAGTTTGACCTGCTTCACATCTTGATGGCCAATCCTGGCCATGTCTTCACCCGGGGCGAATTGATCGAACGCGGTCTGGGGTATAACTACGATGGACTGGATCGCACCGTGGACAGTCATATCAAAAACCTTCGCCGCAAAATCGAAGCCGATCCTGCCGACCCAACCTATATTCAAACCGTTTACGGCGTGGGTTATCGCCTTGAGGGCAATTAAGTCGGGACGAGGGTTCTGTGAACAAACTTTCCATTCGGCTGGCATTGATTTTTGGCCTGGTCGCCCTGGTGTCAGTAGGGGTTGTGGCCCTGATCTCGAACAGGTCTGCGGGTAGCGAGTTTCGCCGATATCTTGAGGGCAACGAAACGGCATCGCTGACGGTTCTGGCGCCAGCGTTCATCGACTTCTATGAGACCGACGATACCTGGGATGGTATCGACCTGGCGTTGGACGGATCAGGTTTTTTCACTGGCTCAGGCCGCGGAGGCAGGGGCCGGGAGGGATTTGGAGCAGGTACAGGTCAAGGTGCCGCGCTGTTGTTGGCAGATTCCAGCGGACGAATCGTCTACGACAGCCAGGATCAACAGACAGGTGAGGTTCTCACCCGCGCCGATCTGGCAATGGCGCTGTCCTTGGAGCGGGGGGGAAATATCGTCGGTTACCTGCTCATGCGTCATGGTCCCGGATCGCAGCTATCGGTCGTGGAGCAAGGTTTTCTCGATCGGGTCAATGAGGGATTACTGATCGCGGCGGTCATTGGGCTGGTCCTGGGTGGGCTCTTGGGCATGCTTTTGGCCCGTAACCTGGCCAGGCCGATGAGCGATGTGGCTGCCGCTGCCGAAGCGATTGCCGGTGGTGATCTGTCCCAGCGGGTACCTGAGGGAGGAACGGAGGAGATGGTCGCTGTGGCTCAGTCGTTCAACAGGATGGCCGAAAACCTGGAGGAGGCAGAACGCTTGCGCAGCAATCTGGTGGCAGATGTGGCCCACGAACTGCGTACGCCTCTCACCGTCATACAGGGGAACCTGCATGCCATTCTGGATGGGGTCTATCCTCTGGAAAAGCAGGAGATTGCCACCGTCTACGACCAAAGCTTGCTGTTGAACCGCCTGGTAGATGATTTGGGCGAGCTGGCCCGGGCAGAAGCGGGTCAACTCCAGCTTGAGCAACGACCTACGGATGTCGCAGCGGTTCTGGAGCAGGCTCGCCTGGCGTTTTCGCCGGTTGCCGAAGCCAGGGGTATTGAGCTGAGGGTGGAGGTGCCGGCTGGCCTTCCGGCCGTTCTGGCCGACCCGGACCGGTTGGCACAGATTCTGCATAACCTGATCTCAAATGCGCTGCGGTATGTACCCTCGGGGGGAGCAATAACCTTGGGCGCCCGTCTGGCCGATAGTGGCCGTTCAACGGGGTTGGAATCTCATGTCGATCATGTCGTGATCCGGGTGGCTGACACAGGTCGCGGGATTCCGCCGGAAGAAATCGATCATGTCTTTGACCGTTTTTGGACGCGCGGTGTGTTCGATAACAGGATAGCGGCAGACTCTCCTGATACACCGACACCTGACAGCCCCTCGGGCAGTGGACTTGGGCTGGCGATTACGAAGTATCTGGTGGAGGCCCACGGCGGAACCATTGGGGTCGAGAGCCAGCCGGGTCAAGGCACTCGATTTTGGTTCACGCTGAGTGTAACCGGAGGGCCAGTTCCTGCATCTTAGGAAAGGTAACACAAAGATCTCAGGAGAATTATGACATGCCCATATATGAATATCATTGCGATGACTGCGGGACCGATTTCGAGAAGTTCCTGCGTTCGATGTTCAGCAAGGAAGCGATCAACTGCCCCGGCTGCGGTGGTGACCACGTTGAAAAGGCAGTCAGTATGTTTGCATCGTCCAACAGCAGCGTGGGCGGTGGTGGGGTTGCACCAGCGTGCGGCCCTGTAGGCTGAAGCATCGCACGTTAGCCGGCCGTGGGCCGGCAGAAGAGACACAAGAGGTTCATCCGGCAACGAGGCCGGGTGAACCTCTTTCGATTCTGGCAAATGAAACTGTGTTGTTGGTGCGGGCGTCCACGAATTCACGAATGTTTCAAAAAAACCTGCGCACGCTGACAGGTCATGTGAGGGCACACGGCCGTCACGCTACCAGCGTGACCTACGGTATGTCACCGGGTTCGATGTGCGGGGGTCGCCGTAGGTCCGGTTACCAGACGGACGCAGCCGGTTTCCCCGCACCTGCGGTTGTTATTACGAGGGATCTTGGGTATACAGGACTCTCAACCTGCGCGGCAAGGAGAGGTCATCGGTCAAATCGGTGCTATCGGCGAACTGATCTATGGCCCCGATGAGAGGAATCCCCTTCAATACCTGGTCGGAGATGGCGTCTTGCAGAGGCCTGGAAAAACGTTCGGCGAAGATCACCAGATAGGGGCGCCCGAAGTAATCGCGAACGGAGGGATCTATTGGAGGGGTGATCTGCAGGGCATTGTACCTTTCGGCCAGAAACGAATAGGCTGCAGCCACCGGCCGCTGGCGCGACTGCCAGTCCTCTGCCTGGAGGGCCTGTTCGAAAAGGGGAAGCAGCTCCCGTGCCAGCGCAAGCCGGGAGAATGCGCTGCCCAGCCATTTGCTGTAGGGCGCGTAACGGCGTTGCATGAGAAAGGCCAGGCGCATCATGTCCCGGACCAGGCGGGCCGTCACAATGCGCGAGCCCAGATCGTCCCCTACATCTCCACAACGACCCAGAAAAGCCTCTTCCTGGGAGAGTCGCTGCCACTGGGCAGCCATACGATAGAGCCAAACATCGCGGGGATAGAAGTCGAAACGCTCTCGAGCAGGGAGCAGGCTGCCGAGTCCGTCGTGGAACACCTGGCCCTCGGTCATTTCCAGCAGGGATTGTTCACTAAGAAGCAACCAGTCAATGGCGTTCAGGTCCGCACCGGGCGTTACACCGAGATGCCGCTGGAAAAAGCTGTCTATCGTCTCGATCTCGATCAGGTGCCGAACCGGTCCGGTGGAGATTGTCTCCATCCGCTGGGTGCCGCCATCTTCCATATCTGGCTGCGAGAAGTTGACAGAAAAGCCCCGGAAGGCAGGAGGAAGTTGATTCTGTAATGTCTCGTCCAGGGCAACCTTCTGGGCGGCATACTCCCGGGCAGGCAAAAAGAGCTGCAGACGGGGTCCCCAGTTGTGATCGGTCGAGGTTGCAGTGTCGAATCCCAACACGTCCGAGCCGGAGCCCATGAGCGCTGCGCTGTGAACCAGATCGGGGACCTCCCGGTCCAGCAGTGGCCGGACAACTTCGGCATAAAACTGGCGGTTCAGTGCCAAACCGGGGATGAATGGCGGGGATGCGCTGGGCATCAGCGGGTCCTCTGGAAGGTGATCGCGTAGGAATAATGTTTGTAGGGCGGCAGCGAGCAGTTGTCGATGGACGGGCAGGCGTCGCCCAATTTGCCGGCGATGTCGGCAGGTACCGGGCTGATGAGGGACATGGTTCGCGAGGTCTCACTGCTGACCGGCTGGCCGTTGACACTCTCCACGGTCAAGCGAAATTCTTCCTTGTCCATTAGAATCTCTCCCTTGCCGGCACCTTTATCGCCCGATACCGAACGGCCGGGATAGGGGGCAGCATTTACGATCAGTGCGCCGTCGATGGGATTGCCAGCCGCATCAACTACAGTGACGTAGATGTTGCGTAACCCACCTGACTCGATGCCGCCGTTGTTTTCTGCCAAACCTAACACCCGAAGCTCGGCAATCACGAAATCGACCTGTGGCGCCGGTGTGGCAGTGGGCGGAGGTGTGGCTGTAGGCGGTGCAGGGGTGGGCGTCGTCGCGGGCACCGGCGTTTCAGTGGGAACCGGCGTGTCGGTGGCTGCCAGTGGTGTGTCTGTTGGCGGATTGGCGGTTGGCAGCGGCGTGTCAGTGGGCAGCGGGGTGTTCGTCGGCGGTATTGGCGTGTCCGTCGGCGGCAGTGGAGTCGGTGTGGCTGTGGCTGTCGGGACTACCGGCGAGGGGGTCTTGGTTGGTGTTGGTGTCACTTCGGGTTCCCTGGAGCCACAGCCTGTGGCGAGGCTGAGCAACAGGAACAGAAGTGCCGGCAATAGGATAGTTTTCGGCGTCAAGGCTTTGCTCCAGAAGATTCCTTTATTGAGTGGGCGTTGAGGAAGTACGTTTCGGTTGTTTCGAAGAACGCCTCAAAAGTGGACTGGTCGGTGAATGCCGCGGCTGGGACAACGAGACCCTGACCTGTATCGGACAGGATAAACAGGTGGGAGTCGGTGCTCTCCAGTCTCTCCACATCGCTCCAACTGATGGTCGCGGAGGCGCTTTCTGTCTTGAGGAAAACAGTTTCGGGTGTCACCGTGAGCTGGTGATGTCCAATCGGTTTATCTCCAGCCGTCTCGCCAAAGGTTTTTTGAACGGAGCGTTTGGCTCCCCAACTGCGCACCGCTGGTGAAAACACCAGAATCATCAGGATGGCGGGACAAAGCAGTGGCAGAAACGAGATCCCAAGGGAGAGGGGAGTCGAAACGATCTCTGCGCCGCGGATGCTGGATAGGGCGCTGGCGAAGAGCAACAGGAACACGGTAACGATCACGCCCTGGGCCAGCAGCCGGCGCCGTTTTTCCTGGCGGGAGTGACGTGAGTGATGGCTACCCAAGGCAACCATATCATCGAGCCAAACATCGTATTCAAGCGTGATCGGTTTGGCGTTAACTTCGGCGATAGACCTGGCCATTTTCTCCCTTGCGCGCCAATCTGGATTGCCGTGAGTCGCTCAGATCGCGGCGCTGGCAATCTGGACAGATACCTTCCACATATAGACTGGCGTGTCGAATTTGAACGCCCAGCTCGTTGGCAACTTCCTGGCTCAACGATTGCACATCAACTGTCTGAAACTCCAGCACCTGCCCGCATCTAAGACAGGCAAAATGATGATGGGTAGGTCTGGTTGCTGCTTCATAATAATCGCGGGTGCCATCGTGGACGAAATGGTGTTGGGACACAAGCCCTAACTCCTTGAAGAGCGCCAATGTCCGGTAGACCGTTGCCAGGCTGATTTTCAGTCCGCCGGCATGGGCGCGCTTGTGGAGGCTCTCGGCGTCGAGGTGTTCTCCTTGTTGGCAATCGGAGACAAGCAAAGCCAGCAGCTGGGCGCGCTGTCGAGTGACGCGAAAACCTGCCTGACGCAGCAGATCCGCGGCACAGCGATATTCTATTGTTTCGTTGCTGTTAAGGGTAACCATGCAATTCTCGAGCGACGGCTCATCCGGGCGACCGGCCATCCTTACGCTGCTTCTTTCGGGGCGGTTCCCGTGGGTGCTGCGCATCCACTCAGCCAGCACTGCGGGACCTGCGGAGACCGGTACCGCTAACAGGGCGTGCCTGGCGTAATCATATCTGGCAGGGCGAAATAGACACCGGACGTAGTGAGCAGATAGGGGCAGTGTCCTTTGACGCCGCAAGCGGCGCAGCTTGAATCAGCCCGGTCGTCAAGCTTCGCCAATCGACCCATGCTGACCAGCTCGACAAGCATGCCTTCAAGCACGTTGCTATCGATGTTCGGTTGAAGGGCCAGCAGGTCCAGGCGCATTGGTCCCGGGGAGTTTTCAAAAGCGTCCAGTATTTGTTTCAGCATCTCAAATCACGCAATCAGACCTTTTCACAATTCTCTCCTTATCCCACCACCCA
>JAYELL010000012.1:0-16292 GCA_034717495.1 Chloroflexota bacterium
CAAAGGGGGGAACTCCGGTCACATCACCCCCCTCTGGGGGGCCGGGGGGGGGCTGTCCGGATGCCAACACGAGAGCAATGCCACTTTGAAACCAAGGGTTTCGAGTGCTGTTCAGGATGCAAAATCGGCGGAAAATCGCATGCTGAGTAGAAAAATCGTATCGAAGTGTGCGATTAACCGGAATGTCAACAGAGCTTAGCAGGCTGTCGGCGAAGTCGTTTGCGCCAGACTTCGGAAGTTTTCGAACGTGATTTTGCTACCAAAGCGGTTGAATAACCAGGGTAACTACGTCAGAAAAGGCACCGCGGGAAACTTTCGAAGTCTTTTTCCGGCAGACTGCTTGTAACCTACGGCTGTCCGGCTACCAGCCGGACCTACAAACCTTCATGGTCATTTACGCCCGACTGTACTACCCATGACGGCAGAGTTTTGTCAGTCAACCAGGCCGTGGTATACTATTTGCTCGCGTTTCGGATATCTTGAGGAAAACCCTGTATGGAGTTCCCTCAGCTTCGTCGTTTTCAGACTCCCCTGGTGTTCATCGTGTTGTTTTTCTCTGCATGGATTCCCCGTGCGGCGGCTCTTGACGTCTTCGCGACGCCAGATGAACACCTGTGGCTGGCGCGCTCAGCCAACTTCTATCAGGCCATCGCCGATGGTCAATACGAGAACACCTTCCAGCGCGAGCATCCCGGCGTTACGGTCATGTGGGCAGGTACCCTGGGCTTTTTGCAAGGTCTTCCTGAGTACGCCGAAAGAGCCACAGGCCAGCTGGACTGGCGCAATTCACAGAACAATGAGTTGTCCGAGTGGCTGGAGGACAATAGCCGCGTCCGTCCATTGGAGCTGCTTGCTGCAGGACGCTGGTGGATTGTCCTGGCAATTTCGCTGTTGATCGCCACCTCTTTTTTCCCTCTGCGGCAACTATTCGGGCCTCTGATTGCCGCCCTGGCTGTCCTCTATTTTGCCTGGGACCCGTTCTACGTTGCCCTCTCCCGCTTGCTTCACCTGGACGGTCTTTTGACCGCGCTGGCCATCTTGACATTGTTGACCTTTCTGGACTGGTTGTACGTCCGCCCGCGATGGGTCATCCTGGTGATTTCGGGGGCCTTATTGGGATTGACCGGATTGACCAAGACCCCGGCGTTGTTCGTGGCCGTGGCCGCCGGGTTGCTGTTTCTGGCAGAATGGTTGCGCCGGCGGCGGTCAGACGAGCCGATGCCACTCAGCATGCCCCTGGGTTTCCTGGCCTGGGGCGCGATCGCACTGATTACCTTCGTGTCCCTGTGGCCTGCCATGTGGGTGGATCCACTGGGCGTAATGGAGCGCATCATCGATCAGATGACTCGTTACGTGGAAGGCCACAAAAACTTCTTCATGGGACAGCTTACGCTCAACCCTGGCCTTCTGTTTTACCCTGTTGCCTGGTTATTTCGAACCACGCCAGCTACGGTTATCGGCCTGGTCGCGGCCGGCGTCTTGATGTGGCAGAGACGATGGCCAATGGACCTGTCCTTGAGACGGCGGGGCGCCAAGGCGTTGCTTGTCTATGCCCTCGTATTTATCGCCATGATGTCGATCGGCGACAAGATGTTCGACCGCTACATCCTGCCGGTGTTTCCTGCGCTGGATACCATAGCAATCCTTGGCTGGCTGGGGCTGGCCGCCTGGTTGCTGTTTCGTTTAACTGGCCGCCGGCAAGGCACTGAGGTCGATCTGGCGGCGCACAGGAATGGCCTCGTCGCAGCCATCGCGCTGGCAGGCTTGATCCTGTTGCACGGCATATTCACTCTTGTTCACTTCCCCTACTATTTTACCTATTACAATCCTTTGCTCGGTGGCAGCCGAACTGCGCCCGATGTGATGATGGTAGGCTGGGGAGAAGGGCTGAATGAGGCGGCTGAGTGGATCAACCAACAGGCAGGATCTGAACAGACGCGGGTTATCTCGGGGTATGGCGACACGTCCATGTCTTACTTTCTGCACGGCCCGCGCTTGATAAGGCCTTACGGCCTGCCCGATTTCTGGTTCAGCGCCGATTACGCGGTGCACTACGTCAATCAATGGCAGCGGCAGTTGCCTTCTGAGCAGGTCGCGGCATTCCTGTCCACCCTCGAGCCTGTGCACGTTGTTCGAAGCCATGGGCTGGAACTGGCCCGGGTTTACGATATGAGAAAAGCTCCTGTGCCCGAATTTCTGACGTATGATCCCAAGTCGGGAGCTATCTTCGACGACAGGATCATATTGCGCGGGCATCGCCTCGAGAAACCGGTCATGATGTCAGGCGATACCCAGCAAGTTACGCTTGTGATCGATCCGATAGGCGTTTTACTTGAAGACCTTGATACGCTGGTGCAGGTGGAGGGACCGGATGGCACGGTATTGTGGCACAGCAGAAGCCGTCCGGCCAATGCAGGTGCCGGCACCGCCCCCCTGCGGCGGAGGATAGAGCACGTGGTAGAGCTGGTTGTTCCCGATGACGCGTCGCCCGGACAGTTTGCCGTGACTCTTGCCTTTGAAGATCCTCTGACCGGCCAATCGCTGCCGTTGAACCGTGGACATGGCGAAGCTATCGGCGATGAAGGCCACCACGCAGTGGCCTGGATTCAGGTGCAGAGGCCAGAAACCTACCAACTGGACGCCCGGTGGGAGCAGGTTCAGTTGAACAGCCTGCGACATCAGCCGGATCTAAGACCAGGCGAGACGCTGCTGGCAGAGCTGTCTGCGACGGGTCAGGTCGATGGGTCGTTGCAGGTTTCTGTGCGCCTGGTCGATTCTGAGGGAAGGATCGAGTCGTTACACGACCAGCCACTGACCGCTTCGATGGATTTCCCCTTGAGTCTGCCTGTCGATGCAGAACCAGGGGTCTATACGGTGGCCGTCGTCGTCTACGACCGGGAGACGCTGGCGCCGCATCCTGATTTGACCGGTCGCCTCAGCACCCCGTTGACAACCGTACTGGTTCACCCCGATAGTTAATGACTCTCGATGCAGTGATGTTCGATTTCTGGTGCAGCTGCCTCCGCTACTTTGCTTGGATGCATCTTTGCTTTGTCGCCCAGTGCTTCTTCTGGTATAATCTCGGCTTGTGCCATTTGGTACAAATTTATCCAAGGAGAAGAAGATGCTTCACGAACCAGCAGATACTCCCGCAGAAAAGGACTACGCCATAGCCTACAAGACCCGGCTGGGCGTTCAGATGTTCATTGCGTATGCCCTATTCTACGCC
This sequence comes from Chloroflexota bacterium, assembly GCA_034717495.1. Lineage (NCBI taxonomy): Bacteria > Bacillati > Chloroflexota > Chloroflexota bacterium. The sequence goes on from JAYELL010000012.1 coordinate 3,230, forward strand.
GGCTTTGTCTTGATCAACATCATCAAACCTGTGTTGATGGAAAAGGAGGTCATTTTTGGCCTGAACCTGGCAGTTGTTTACGGTTTTGGACTGATCATCCTGTCCCTGATCATGGCCTTGATCTACAACGCCCTGTGCATCAAAAAGGAAAAAGCCCTGAACGGTACCAGCGCGCAAGGGAAGGTCGAATAGAATGGATGTCCTACCCGTTATCATATTCCTGTTCTTTGTAGGGCTTGTACTGGGATTGTCATTCTATTTCGCTCGCAAGGCAAAAACATCCAGCGGCTACTTCGCGGCCGGGGGCAAGATTCACTGGTCCGTCAACGGGATTGCCTTTGCCGGTGATTATCTATCTGCAGCCTCCTTTCTGGGGATCTGCGGCATGATTGCCACACTGGGTTATGATGGCTTTCTCTACTCCATTGGATATCTGGCTGGATGGATAGTTGCCTTGTTTGTCGTTGCCGAACCGATGAAACGACTTGGCAAATACACATTTGCCGATGCCCTGGATGCCAGGTTCAGTTCACGCGGAGTTCGGCTGGCAGCTGCAATCAGCACTTTGGTTGTCTCCCTCTTTTATCTGATTCCACAGATGGTTGGTGCCGGCGTATTGGTGACACCACTCTTTGGCCTGCCCCATGCTGCCGGCGTCATTATGGTGGGGGCCATTGTGATCATAATCGTAGCTACCGCCGGGATGACCTCGACCACCTATGTGCAGTTCCTAAAAGGTGGATTGCTGATCGTTTTCTCGTCCATCCTGGTGGCCGTTGTCCTCATACGTGGCCTTTCGACCACGCCAGATCAGGGGGGCAAAGAGCCCTTCTACGAGTATCAAACGCTAACGGTGCAAGGTCAAGGGGATCAATTATCAATCCAGGAAGGCGACTATCAAGTTGTCAGCCAACATGACTACAAGGGGACTGCTTTTGTATCGTTGGCAGATGCTGATGGGCAAGTCAGCTGGTGGAAGGCTGAAACTGACGAGAACGGCGGCACCAAGCTGCACGAAACCCAATACGTCTCTGTGAAACCAGATGGCAGAGAGTGGATCAATGGCGCCCCTGCGTCAGACGAAAATCATCTGAGGCAAGTGGGCAACTTGAGCACGATTGCGGGTCAGAGTGGCCCGGAAGCCGATACCAGCGGCGTAGGGATTTTCAAATTCCTGTCGCTGATCAGTTCAGAAGACAGCACCATCAATATGTGGAGAAAAACATCCTTCGAAGCAGACGGCGAAAGCCTTACCATCTATTATTCAGAACAGACGAGCGGCAACAAGTTCATGCGGCCCGGTTTGAAATTCAAGGTCGAAGGATCTTTTGTCGAGAGAATCGACTTTGTCTCCCTGATGCTGGCATTGTTCCTGGGCACTGCTGCTTTGCCCCATATTCTGATCCGTTACTACACGGTTCCCGACCCGGCCTCGGCTCGTAAGTCAACTATCGTAGCGATCGCTGCTATCGGCTTCTTTTATATCCTGACCCTCTTTATGGGGCTGGGGGCGATGGCCAATGGTGTGCTCAACCCCGCCGATAGCAACATGTCGGCCCCGCTGCTGGCTAGATCCTTTGGGACCTTACTTTTTGCGATCATCTCGGCCATCGCTTTTGCGACCGTATTGGGCACTGTCAGTGGCTTGATCGTAGCTGCTTCCGGCGCGGTCGCCCACGATATTATGGATATGTTTCTCAACATCAAGATGACCGACCGACAAAAAGTATTGGCCGGTAGAATCACTGCCGTCGGGGTAGGCATTATTGCCATTATCCTGGGTATCCTGTTCGAAGGCATGAACGTCTCCTTCCTGGTCGGCTGGGCCTTTGCCGTGGCAGCCTCGGCAAACTTCCCCGCCATCGTCATGGTGCTGTTTTGGCAGAAAACTACCGCACAAGGCGTGGTTGCCTCAGTCTTTTCCGGGATCATCGCAGCCCTGGGCATCATTCTGCTCTCCCCGGATATGTTCGTCCGCTATGGCCTGGACCCTGCCAGTGCGCCGCTGAATTTCAGTCAACCCGGCTTGGTCTCGATCCCCATCAGTTTCATGGTTTTGGTCGTTGTCTCACTGGCGACACAAAAATCAAAGATACCGGAGGCTACTGTCGCCGCATAGGCGAGCGGTATTTACCGGCACCCAGAACCGAAATTGCTGGCAGGGACCAACCTGGCCGATGTGGGCTGGCAGCTGCAGCCCGAGACGGGCCGGCTTGTGGCGTTGGCGGCCATCGACAACCTGGGCAAGGGCGCCGCCGGCAACGCCGTGCAGTGCCTGAATCTGATAATGAGCTGGCCGGAGACAACCGGTCTCGGGTTCAGCGGTTTGCACCCGGTGTAGAAAGGATTTTTTATGAGCACGCTCATTGTGAAAGTAGGCGGCAGCCAGGGTGTGGACCTGGAGGCTGTCTGCGACGATGTGGCCGATCTGGTGGCAGCCGGCCGGGCAGCTCATCACCTGCCCGGAGGTCTTCTACAACGACCAGTGAAATCAGCTTCTGGCCAGATTGGCCGCCGCGGCGCCGGACGACCTGGATCGGGCATTCCTGTGCAACTCGGGCGCTGAGGCTATCGAGGCTGCCATCAGAAGGACGCCAGCATTGCTCTTGACACCGGCATCGATGGCCTGGATGTGGCAACGGCCATGTGTCTTCACAACTATCAGGAAATCAATCCTTTTCAGGGAGAGCTCGGCTGGCTTGCCTGTGTCCCCTCTCATGCCGGGCAAGGGTTGGGATTGACCGTCTCCGCGGCTGTGACTGCCAGGTTTATCGATGCGGGATACCGAAATATCCGCCTGTACAGCGAAGATTTCCGCCTGGCGGCGTTGAAGACCTATTTGAAGCTTGGTTATCTGCCAGTGCTTTATACGCTTGAGATGCCGGGACGCTGGCAGGCCATCTGCGAGCAATTGAACTGGCCGTATGCGCCAAAGACGTGGCAATCCCACGGCGGGAGACCGGCCTGACGACTAACGCACCAGGTCCAGCAAGCGCGTCCGCAGGCCGGCCGGTGGGCTGACCACTATTGCCGAGCGGTAGAGTTGTTCGAAGCGGGGCAGATCGCACTGGGCCAGCGCGGCCTGGTAGGCCAGGTCGGGAGGCAGAAGCGAGTGGAAGCGCCCGAGCTCCAGGTAGGGTTGGAGACGCGGCATCAGCCGTTGCGCCTCCTGGTGTGCCAGGTTCTGGCTCCAGGGTTGCAGTCCAGACAGGCCTGCGGGCAGGCGCAGGCAGTGCTCGTTGAGCCGGGTGACCCATGGCCCGTCGCCGTTTGGCGCCAGTTCGTCTTGCAGCATCGCGCCCAACAACGCGCCGTAAAGATCACCCCAGAAGTGAAAGAGCACCGCACTCTTCTCATCGTGCACCAGCGCCAACTGGCCGGGCGTCATCCCGAGGTACGCACCTACAGCCTGGCTGACATCCAGCGGCACTGCGAAGGGCGCGGGCAGGAAGCGTAACGTCTCCTCCGCAGGTTGGCCCGGGGCAGGGCGCACGCCCATGCGATAGCGGTCGCGCCACACGACCTCCAGCACCCGGCCACCCATCAGAAATCTCTCCCCCTTGCTGCGCATCCGCCCGGTCTGGGCGATGGTGCGTCCGCTGAAGGCATCGACGACCAGCATTGCCAACGGGTCGGCACCGATGTTGCTGTATATCTCGTGCGCGTCGGCCAGCTCGTGCAGACGTTGCGCTGGCCGCCACTCCCCCAGGCCGCCTTTCCGCAGGAAACCGATCGCCGTCAGGTGGTCGAGGATACGCCTCAACGCCTCGTCAGCGACTGAAACCGGTGCGATCTGCAACAGATCGGCCAGCCGGATGCCGCCCGTTGGGCTTTGCTTGAGTATGCTGAACACTTGCTGGACAAGGACGGAGGGCCGGAAGGAGCTGGATGGGGGTCGAAGACTGGGCAGCGTCGCAGGAGAGAAGGCTGGCTCGCCACTGGCCTCGACCAGATCGACGAGGGCGGCGAAGCGGACCTGTTCGAGCGCCGTGCGAGGCAGGCAGAGAACCTGGGTTACGCCTGTGCGCCGCCCGCCGCGGCCAATGCGCTGCAGGAAGGAGATCAAGGTCGGCGGCGGGCCGACCAGCGCTACGTCGTCGATGCTGCCGATGTCGATGCCAAGCTCCAGGGTCGAACTGGCCACGCAGATCGCCACGCTGGCCTGGGCAAAGCCCTCTTCCACCTCACGCCGCAGAGCCGGGTCCAGGTTGGAATAGTGGACGAAGACCGTTGCCTCGTAGGGCAGGTGTTGGCGCAGGTAGGCAGCTACCTGTTCCACCTCGTTGCGGGTGTTGCAGAAGATCAACGTTTTGCGGATGCCAAGCCGCTCTCCGGCGCGCTGGGCCAGCTCAGTCACCAGGTCGTCAAGGCCGTGCATTGGTTGAAGCTCGGCCTCGATGCGGCGGCTGCCGCCGGCCTCGACCAGCTTGACATCTCCCACCTCCTCATCGGCCAGGTAGCGGCTGGCGGCCCCTGCGGGATCGGGGATGGTGGCCGAGAGGGCGATGCGCTGCCAGGGAACCGGGGGATCGATCCCCGCCTCTTGCTGGCTGTGACGGCGGATACTTTCGATGCGGCGCAGCAGGCAGCGAAGGTGGTCGCCACGCACGCTGCGATCGAAGAGGTGGATCTCGTCCAGAACGATGGCGCTCAGCGGAGCCAGCAGGCGCGGGGCACGGGTCAACAGCGAGTCGGTGGATTCGGGAGTTGTGATCAGCACCGTGGGCGGCCGACTGATGGAGACCGGGCCGGTGTCGCCGCTCTTCATACCCAGGGCAACGCCCAATTGGGCAAGTGGCGCAGCCAGCCGCTCGTAGAGATCGCGAACCAGGGCGCGGGTGGGACAGATGTAGAGGATGCGCTGCTCAGGCCCGCTGCTGCGCGGGGCCTCAGGACCCAGCACGTGCCGCTCCAGCAGCGGCGCGATCACCGCCTCTGTCTTGCCCGAAGCGGTGGGCGCGACGACAAGGGTGTTGTGCCCTGCGAGAATGAGGGGAATTGCCTGTTGCTGAACGGGGGTCAGACTGCCGTGGCGGGCGAAGAAGGGCGACCAGGTATGGGGTAGTTGGACCTTGATCTGGTCGGGGTCGCTCATCGCATCTGTTGGCGCAACTCGTCCAGCAAGGCCGCCACTTCGTATTCGGGGTAGAGATACAGCAGGTCGAACAGCTCCACGGTCAGCCGCACCGCGCGGCGGATGCTGAGCCGCCCGTTGCGCATGCCCAGGGCGAGGTGCTCGGCCGCGGCTCGCCGCACCTGCCGTTGGCGCTTGCCAACTTCATAGCTGTAGGCCTGGCCGTGGTAGCCCATCACCTGCTGCATGAACTGTCCGATCTCCTGGGCCGAATGGTGGGGTTCCAGGTTCAACACCTGTCCATCGTCCAGCCAGGCCTCCAGCGGCAGGCGATTCTCGCTGCGGGTGATGGTGAACAGGAAAAAGAGGGATTGCCGGCTGGTGTAGGCAGGAGGGTAGTGACGCCAGCGATGCTGAGGCAGCATGTCGGGGCTGATGCGCGTCTGGCGCCCTTGCAGCGCAGCATAGATCACGGCGCTGAAGAACTTGTCGGCCTTGGGGCGCTGGTATGCTCGCAACAGCGAGTAGCTCTCGGCCTCATCGATCAGCACGCACAGGCCACTGTAGCCGGCCTGCCGGGCTAACACACTGACGCCGCTGAGCAGATAGGCGATCTGCCGCGCGTTGTGGCCGATTCGGTAAATGCTGGGAAATTTGACCCCCCGCGGTTTGGCCCTGTTCATGATCTGGGTTCGCCGGCCACCCATCAGCCACTCCCGCCAGGCTTTGCGCTGGCGGGAGGAAGATGTGCTTTGCATGGCATACAATCCCACGTCCAGCGGATCATTGGCCTGGGAGGTGGCCGCCCACAATTGTTCGCGCCAGCCCGGCGTGGCGATGGCCTTATCGACCAGGTGCTCCAGGCCGCGCTCGTCGCTGTCCGGATAGCGCAGCCCATGCATAAGGTTGCTGTAGATGGCGATGCTACGGTGAGCCGGCGTCTCGCCCAGGTCCAGGCTGGTGGCTGCCACCAAAAAGTTGTGCTCCAGTGCCTCTTGGGCTGTCAGCTCCACCAGGTGGGTCTTGCCAAAGCCATATTCGCCGATCACTGCGCGCACCTCGCCGCCGGCCTGATGGGTGGCTACCAGCCCTTTGGCCAGGCTGGCCCGTTCGCTCTCCAGTCCGATAGTCAATTCTTTGATGTGCTGCGCCGGCGCCACGCCGACCCGCAGCGCTTCCAGCAGTTGGCGGGTTTGGTACTGGCCGGGCGGCATGGGCTGCGCGTCGAGGAGGGGCATGGGCGCGGCTGGCGCCAGGAGGACCTCCTGCTCGCCTACGAACTCGCGACGCGGCCGCCGAAAGCGCAGCCCACTGTCGAAGCGTACCAACCAATCGCTGCCGTTGCGGTAGATGGCCATGATCGTGCCCCGGCCATACTGGGGATGCTCAACGCTGGCGCCAATAGACCTTGCGTCAACCATAAACCGTCACCTGTTCGCTAATAGGGCGGCGTCGCGCCGCCGCTTAAATCGTCCACCTGGCCGCGGATGATGGCGATGGCCTCCTCCTCGGCCAGCAGGTGCTCGCCGGCCGCGTGCTGGCGGGCCAGCTCACTGACGAAGGACTTGACGAACAGCCGCCGGTGGCTGATGTCCAGGAAGACGTCGCGCGCCACATTGGCCAGGATGGCTGCGTTGGCGTATTGGATCTTGTGGTCCAACTGCGCGTCAAAGGCCAGCTCGTAGATCGGGATCAGCTTTTCGCCGATGGCCAGCATCAAGTCGTTCTCTTCCATGTCCAGGTGATTCAGGCTGATCTGTGGGCTGAAGTGGTTGATGCGGGAAAAGCGTCCTGGCGTGCGGATGCGCTGCTGCAGGGCCGGGTAGCGCGGCACCACATCGTTGATAAACTGGGGTGGCACGGCATAGACGAACATAGCGCCTGGCAGCTCGTCCCGACAACGGTCGATGACCTCGCGCAGGTTGTCGGTAGCCAGCTTTTCAGCCTTGCCGCCGATACTGGCCATTCGATCCACCTCGTCGAAGAGCAGGATCAGGCCGCTGTAGGAGAGGGCGCGGATGGTCTGGGCCAGCGAGCGTAACATGCGGAAAGCGTTGGGACGGGTGATCTTTCCGGACACGCCCAGTTCGCGCAGGATCTTGGTGTCGGCCGGGGTGGTGGCAACGCCCATCAGCCAGCGCGTCAGGCTGTCCAGCCGTTCCTCCTGGTCGCGAATCAGCGCCTCCAAGTAGGCCAGTACCGCGTTCTTGTAGGCCAGGCTGTCGACCGTGGCCAGTTCCAGGGTGTCGATCAGTGCCCGGTAGTTGGGATGGTTGGCCGTTTCCAGATCGAGCGGCCCACCTACAACGCGCTGCAGGGTGCCCTCCAGAAAGCGGGTGAGGCCGTACTCGTCGGAAACGCTCTCATCGGCTTCGTGCCAGATCAGGTTGCGGGCCACGGCGGCGTAGACAGCGCGCTGGTCGTTGTAGGGGGTCTCAACCGGGCTGAGGTCCACCTTGCAGACGGCGAAGCCCCGCTCCCAGGCCAGGTCACGCAGGCAGTAGAGGAAGTGAGACTTGCCGCTGCCGTAGTCGCCGATGACCATCTTGTAGGCAGCGCCGCCGTCCTGCAGGTAGGAGGAGAAGTAGTACTCGTCCAGCGCATCCAGCAGCGAGTGGTTGCCTACGTTGAAATACTGCACGCCCTTGACCGGCGGTGTGCCAGAACTGCCCAGCACCTCGACGATCTGGCGGGCCATGGGTTGCGTCAGGGGCATGATCACTCCTTCATAAAGGTCAGGTCGGAGTAGTACTCACCGTCCAGCCCACTCTGCGGCAGCCAGATGCTGCGCGTGGGACTGTCAGCCTGGCTCTTGGTGGCCACCCCCAGCCGCAGATGGTGGATCACGCCATCCACCTCCATGGTCGGCGCGGCCTGCGCCAGGACCAGGTCGCGCACGAAATGGGCTCTCTCGTAGTCCTTGAAATTGCGGCGGGAGGGGCTGTTCCAGAAGCGGGTCGTCTGGCGGTTGAGGGTCAATTGGCCATAGACCTCGACGACATTGATGCGCTTGCCTGCCGGGGGCCGCTGGCGCTTGTCCACTTGCTCCTGCCAGGCCTGATGGAGCTCGGCCAGGAAAGTTGGCATGTCGGTGGATCGCTGCACGATCGATTTCTGCTGCCTGTCATAGGCCTTGACAATGCCGCCCAGGGACAGGGGAATCGCCCTGGTCAGCGCCTCTTTTCCGTAGAACCACTGGGCCTTGCGTGCCGCCATGTCGATCTGCAGGGCCAGTTGGTCAACCACCAGCGTGGGAGGCCGGCCATCGACCACCTGCCCCCGTCGCTCGAAGACTTCCTTGAGGTCGCGGGCGAACTCGAAAGCCAGGGCATCCAGGCCATGCTGGGTCTGTTGGGCGAAGGCGGTCACTGCTGCGTTGAGGGTGGGGTCGTCCAACGGGCCGGCCGCCTCCTGCAGCTTGGTCAGATGCTTGTGCATGGCAATGGCATCGAGGGTCTCGGCGCTGGCCAACTTAACGGCGCGTTTAAGGCTGGAGTTCGCTGTGTGCAGGAGGCGGTACTGCGGTGCAAGCGCCTCCTGGGCAGCCTGTAAACTGGTAAGAAGTTCGGTGTTCATGGATTGGCTACTCTCGCAGAAGATTGAATGCTGTGCTATCGGGAAATTGTATGAGTGGACTGGCGGCCAAAGGCAGCCTGCCACTCATTATAACTGGAGTCATGAACTGGGCAAAATGGGGGGGAAAGGGATTGGGCACCGGAGTCGAGGCTTCAGCCGGACCGGTTTGGTGAGGCCGTTCTCAAACCACTACGATAGCTCTTCCAGCAACATCCTGGCCTCTATCAGGTCAGCGGTATCAAACCCTTCGGTGAACCAGTCGTAAACCTCGGCTAACATCTGCCGGGCCTGGGCTATTCTCACCTGCGCTCCCTGGGCCTGCCACAGGCGACACAGGCCCACCGTAGCCCGCAGTTCCCACGACCGGGCCTGCTGGCGGCGGGCCACCTCGATGGCCTTATAAAAGCTGGCTTCAGCCTCAGCTTCAAAACCCTGCGCCCGCAACAACTCCCCCTTCAACCGGTAGAGTTCCGCTTCCCAGTGGCGCTCGTCCGTCTCCTCCAATAGAGCGAGCGTCTTGTCCAGGGTGGCCAGGCCTTTTCCTGGCTGTCCTGCCTTGCCCTGCGCCTTGGCCAGTGCACCAGATATTCCTGCCAAGTGGCACCGTGCTCTGATGGACTGCCTGACCGCCATGCCCTCGCGCATTTGCGCCATTCCCTCCTGGACCCGTCCCAGCCTGGTCAGCGCTTCCCCCCGATAGCGGATTCCCGTCCCCTCGAAGGATAAGAAACCAATTTCCCTCGATAATTGCATCAACTCCTCTGCAAAATCCTTGAGTGCCTGCGCATCCTGGTGCATGGCGTTGAACAGACAGCCTGCGAAGCAGAGGACATCGGCCAGGGTAAAGGGGTGATCCTGTTTCCGCGCCAGGGCTAACGCTTCCCGGCTTCGTTGCAGGGCCTGTTCGGGATAACCAAGACACCACTGGCAACAGGCATCATACGCAAGCGCGCTCACGCCGGCGTCCGATCCGCGCAGCAGTACGAAGGCGTGGTGATGCTGTTGGGGTTCATAGAAGGAGATCACCTGCTCCAGGTGGGAACGGGCTGTGATGTATTCTCCGAGACCGAAGAGGATAAATCCAAGATGCCAGTGGTCTACCGCCTCGATCAGTGGATCCCCAGCTTGCTGAGCCAGGCTGAGTGCCTCCTCTCCGAACTCACGAGCCTTTTGATACTCTGCCCGCACATAGTGAGAGATGGCCAACTCGCCCAATGTCCGGCATAACTCAGACGTCTTGCCGATCTGCCGGCACAGCTCACGGGCTCTGGTAATGGAGTTCTCCCATTCAGGGCTTGGAATCTCTCTTATCCGAGCCATGCCGAGGGCCAGTTGCAGGGCGAGTTCTTGCTCGGCGCGCTCGGGGGAGTCGGGCAGGGTCATAAGCAACTCCAGCCCTCTGGTCAGGGGAGCGAGTGCCTCCTGATAGGCGGACAGTTGCACGGCCCTCTCCCCGGCCTGGCGCAGATAGTGTATTTCCCTCTCCGCTAACCCCGCCTCCTGGAAGTGGCGCGCCAACTGCACTGCGATCTCGCTCGCCTGGTCTCCATACAGCCCCTCCAACACTCTCCCCACATCCTCGTGCAGATACGCCCGTTCCACCTCGTCCATATTGTCGTACAGATACTTCTGGACGAGAAAGTGCCGGAACCGGTAGAGAGAGACACGTTGCGACCCCAGATGCTCGACGGCCTGCGCGCGTACCAGGCGGTGCTTCCGGTCTAACTCGCTGCTCAGGCGCCCCACCATCTCCCGTCCGCCCTCACCCTGGACGCGGGCTACCACTTCGGCAGTGAACACCTCTCCCTCCACGCTGGCCACCCGCAGCGCAGCACGCAACGGCTGGGACAGACGACCGATCCGCTCTGCGACCACCGCCTCCACCCGTGCTGGCAGGGTATCCCAGTCCAGTGCCGGACCCTCGGCCCAGCGTCCCTTATGATCCCTGACCAGATCTCCCTGCTCCCGCAGACCTCGCAGCAATTCAATGGTGAACAGGGGATGGCCGCGGGTCTGCCGGTAGAGCTTCTCGCGGAACGCACTCCCCAGCCGGTTGGGTTCGCTGTCCAGTATTGCCTCCACGAAGTCCCGGCCCTCAGCCTGACCCAGGTCCACGGCGTTGTCCCCAAAATTGCGCTGTAATTCGTTGACCACCGGTTCGAGGGGATGTCGTTGTCCATCTCTGGGCAAAGCGATTTCTTCCGGACGGTAAGCCCCTACAATCAGAATGTGGTTGCCCGCCAAGTGCCGGCCCAGGTGGAAGAGCAGGCTGATTGACCCCAGGTCGGCCCACTGCAGGTCATCCACCATCAGGAGCAATCGCCTCCGTTGCGCCAGGCTTTGCAGCACCCTCGTGTACTGCTCAAACAGATCGCTCTGCTGCAGGCTGAGAGTACCCGCACTGGTGGGCGGCTTGTGTTCCAATAGCTCAGCCAGAGGGGGCAGCCAGTCCCCCTTGTCCCTTGAGTGACCGTATTTCATTGCCCGCTCAGACAGGGCCGCCCGAGGCAGGAAGGTATCAATCAGATCCGGCCCCGCCTCCACCACTGCTTGCGCTGCATGGGGGAGCGTCTGCCACAGACGGAGGGCGTGCTCTCTACTAATAGCCCCCGCTGCCCATTTGGCTTCGACGTCACCGGTCAGCAACTCCAGAATCTCGCGGAAGGGCAGGTAGGGATCGCCGATCCCGGTGTAGGCATTGCAGTTGCCGCCGGCCACCAGTAATTCGGCCTGCGCATCCTGGGCGCGACGGGCGAATTCGTGAAGCAAAGCTGTCTTGCCACTGCCAGCTTCGCCGGTCACGAAGGCGACGCGCCCCTGGCCAGCCAGCGCCCGGTCCAGGAATCCCTCCAATTGTGCCAGCTCGCGCTCGCGCGCCACAAAGACAGGTAATTCAACTTGAAGCGCCTCCCCTTCAAGAAAACCGGGAAGGCTGACGCCACGATCAGGCAGGGTCGCAGGAGTTGGCTCGGACACCTTCAGCTTGCCGTCCCGGATATTTTCGTACAGGCGGGCCGTTTCATCTCCCGGCTCGACGCCCAGCTCTTCGGCCAGCAGGCGACGGCAGGTTTCATACTGGGCCAGGGCCTCGCTGCGGCGGCCACTGGCGGCCAGCAGGCGCATCAGGTGGCGATGGGATTCCTCACGCCAGGGCTCCCGCAGCAACTGCCTGCGTACGTAGGCCACACTCTTTTCGAGCTGGCCCTGGGCCTCGTACAGGGCCGCGATCTGTTTCAGGGCAGCCATGTAGCGCAGATAGAGGTTTTCCCGCTGGGAGAGCAGCCATTCGTCGAAGAGGGGGCTTCCCGGCAGGGAAAAGCCCTCCATGAAGTCGCCGCGGCTGATGTCAACAGCCTGGCACAGGCTGTTGACATCAGCCGTATCCGCCAGGCCGGTCAGAAAGGCCTGCAGGTCGAGCCAACAATCGGCCGCGGGATTGAAGCGGATATCCTCGCGCGTCGCCAATAGGATCGGCTCTGCTTCCGGTCGATCGTCGATGGCCTTGCGCAGCACAGAGAGGGTATTGCGCAGACTGGCCAGAGAGGACGAAGTTGGGGAGTCGGACCAGAGCAGGCTGGCCAGTTTTTCCCGCCCGTGGGCGCGGTCATGTTCCACTGCCAGGTAGGCCAGCAGCGCCCGGGCCGTTCTCAACCTTAGCCCGGTCAGCGGGGTACCATCCAGTTCCGCCTGAAAAGGACCCAAAAGGAATAGAGACAAACCGGATGACATCTGTCCTCACCTCAAGACAGTATTTCGGCTCGATATCCTCGGCAAAGCACCGGTGTTGCTTTGTCCAGTATAGCTCATTCTTGTGAAATTTCCAACCGGGTTTCCAGCACGCCCCTCACCCTGCCTCCCTGTGGCGAATCTTGCCTGAGCTCAGCCTTGGCCCGGTCGAAGCAGGCCATCCACGAATGCACGAATGCGTTCACCGCGCAGGCAATATTCGTGGACGGCGAGCTCAAGCATTCTTCAGTCAGGAAGGTTGGATTGGGGAGGGACTCTGAGATTGCCGCGGCCCTTGCCCCGCGCACAACCGCCGCCGAGGTAGGTGAGGGATCGACACGGAGAGGGGGCGACACGGCGAGGGATCGACACGGAGAGGGGGCGACACGGAGACGCGGGGACGCGCGCCAGCACGCTACGCCAGCAGGCGTGCCGAGAGGCAGCAAGCGGTGCGGGAGCTAGGCGTACCGGGAGGTAGGGACACGGGGACGTGGGGACGCGGCGCTACGGACCATTTAGCCACGTCACTCCCGCGGTCATCCTCGCGAACGCGGGGAGGGTTTGGACCACGAAGGCGCTAAGGCGCGCGAAGGACGCGAAGCGCGAAGGGTGCGAAGGGCGCGAAGGACACGGCACCGTGGGGAGGGGCGCGACGGACCATTTAGCCACGTCACTCCCGCGGTCATC
>JAYELL010000012.1:16392-20007 GCA_034717495.1 Chloroflexota bacterium
CGAAGGACGCGAAGCGCGAAGGGTGCGAAGGGCGCGAAGGACACGGCACCGTGGGGAGGGGCGCGACGGACCATTTAGCCACGTCACTCCCGCGGTCATCCTCGCGAACGCGGGGAGGGTTTGGACCACGAAGGCGCTAAGGCGCGCGAAGGACGCGAAGCGCGAAGGACACGGGGACGCCGCCAGCACGCTAGCAAGCGATCCGTGAGGTAGGGACGCGGCGCAACAGGCCATTTAGCCACGTCACTCCCGCGGACGTCAGCAGACGATCCGTGAGGTAGGCGGGAGTCTATCGTCAAGACCAGCATCCCCGCAACGATGAAAATGAGGACTGCCACGATCTGCCTGGCACTGCGGTTCACTTCAGGAGTTGCGTCAGGACCTGGCCATCGCTGGCAAAGCTTACGGTGCCCGCCAGATCGGTGCGGTGGTAGTTTTCTGGACCAACCAGAGCTACCCATGCCTCCTCCACCACTGCCGACAGGTCTCGAAAGCGATCCTGGCGCTGGGTGAAGACTACGGCATGCTGCGGCCCCGTCGCCATCAGAAACTCCTCGCAAAAGGCCGCCTGCCTGCCGTCGTCGGGCAGCTTTACTACCGTCGACTCTATCCGCTGACCACTTTCCACCAACCACTCCTGTACCTCTTTAGACACATCCCCCGTCAGCAAAAAACTTGTCACGCCGTAGCTCAGACGCAGCACCAGTGAGTTGGGCTTGAGATCGACGCCTCCATCCTTTTTGAAAGCAGGCTCCTGCCCGGGATGCAACACATCCAGCGTTGCGCCGTGACCCAGATGGATGCGGACGCCAGCCTCGGCATGGGCGACGGGCACGTGTTGTTCCTGCAACGTCCTCAGCCAATTCTCGTAGTTGGTCGACGGATAGGGAAAGGGCGTCTGCAGGACCTGTTTGATTCGATAGCGCTCAGGCAAGCCAACCAACCCGCCAATGCGCTCGTCGCCCGGATGGGTCAACACTACAAGCTCGATTTGCCGGTCGTGGAAGGGCATGTGTTCTCCCAGTGCGCTCAATAATTTGGTGGGGCTATAGCCGCCGTCGATGAGCACTTGCTGTCCGTCGGGGGTTTCGATCAGAATGGCTTCACCCCGCTCCACATCGAGGAAGTGGACGTGCAGCCTGCCATCGGGCAGGGAGCGAGAGGAGGCAATAAACAAAAAGCAGATGGCAAATAACAGTGCGGCAGCCATGGTCGTTGAGGTTGAGGATGCCAGGCCCTGGCGCACTCGTTGGAGCCGGGAACCGAGCAAAGGAAGCGAGGGCGTGGTCGAGAGCGCGGCAGCCGCCACCAGGCCGTAGAAGCCCAACAGGATTGCGGGGCTGAGATCTACGTTGAGGGCGGCCATCGGCAACGGGGCCAGGGCTTTCACGACCAATACCGTCCAGTGCAGGGCCAGCCAGGGGATGAGAATCAGAAATCGCGCCAGCGGCCAGAGAATCAGGGAGACAGAGGTCAGGGGATCAGAGGTCAGAAGGTCAGAGATCAGACCGACGATCACGGCGAGTCCGCCCCAGATCATGATGGGAGGCTGGACGGGCAGCACCAGGAGATTGGCAAGGGGGGAAACAAGGGAGACGCGCCCGAAGTAGTAGGCGACCAGGGGCAGGGTCAAGATCTGGGCGGCCAGGGTGACGATCAGTGCGTCGCTGAGGAAGCCGAGCAGCGCGACGCGGAGAGGGTGGGATTCAGGGGCGCGGGGAAGGGGTGAGGGGGCGATACGGCGACACGGCGACGCCGCGACGCCGCGTCTTGCGAAGCGCCGTTCGATTCCAAAAAACAGTCTGTCAAAAGACCCCTCAAACCATGCGGTCATGCCCGGCGTGAAGAGCATCAGGCTGAGGGTTGCCATGAAGCTCAGTTGAAAGCCAACATCCCAGAGAGCCAGGGGATTGATCAGGGTCATGACGAATCCTGCGACGAAGAGGGAAACGAAGGCCGTGGATTGGCGTCCCAGGTAGGTAGCCCAGGCGTAGAGGCCGCCCATTATAGCTGCACGGGTGACCGAGGAATCGGCGCCGACGAGAAGGGTATAGAGGACGATTCCGGCGATGACCGGGTAGAAGGCCCGGCGTTTTCCCAGCAACCGGCCGAACAGGGCGGTCATCACACCTGCGATGATGGTGATATTGCTGCCGGAGATGACGATGATATGGCTGACGCCCGTTAAGTTGAACTGATCGTAGAGTTCGCGGTCGATTCCCGTTTCAACACCCAGGAGGATTCCCGATAGCAGGGCTGCTTCCGGTTCGGGAATGAGTTGACCGATGGCGGTCTGTGCGTTGGTTCGTATGTTGTAGAGAATCTGCCAGAAGGGATGGCCCTGGCCGTGGGTGGTGATGGAAACCTTGGGTCTCTGGATGAGTGTGTGTATGCCCTGGCGAGCCAGGTAGGCCCGGTAATCGAAACCCTTGAACACGGGCGGGGCTTCCAGCCGACCCTGGACCTTGATCCGGTCGCCGTATTGCAGTTCAGGGAAACGGTCTGTGTTGAAGAGTGCATCGCCGGTGACCGGTTGCGTTATCTCCTCGGTCTGCAAGGTGAGCGACTGGGCGTGCAACCTGATACGCACCCACGTATCCCGATCTTCAGGTGGACGCACGATCGTGCCGGTGATCGTTGCCCAGGTCGGTTCGGTGGGTGTGCCGTTGTAAAACGCCAGGTCGCCTGGCGTCAGGCAGGGGGTGAAGGGGTGCAGATGGTAGCGCAGCATGCCCAGCAGAAGCAAGAGGATCAGGGCAGAGGGAACGCGGAGGGTTGGTCTTCGTACGGCCAGAACCGAGGTAAAAAGGATGAGCCCGCCGGTCGCTGCGCCGAGGTAGGCAAAGGGTGTGTGGCAGCCCAGGAGCCCGAGCGACCAGGCACCGTGAGCCAACCAAAGGCCCGCTGCCCACACCAGGATGAGAATGACCAGTGTCATGGTTTGGATATTTCGAGGTAGGCGGGTTATGGAGTTCAGTGTAGACCAAGGGTGGCGCCTTTACCCTATGTCTACACTGAACTCCAGGAACTCCAGCGCTGAAGGTTCTTCGTTTCCCCCCGAAACGAAGAACAGCCTGAAGCGAAGACAGCTTGTGAAAGATTCCAGGAATTATGCTATAATACCAAGGGAAGCTTGAAAGACCCGTTTATCAGAGAACAATGTCAAGGCTCTTTGTGGGAGGTTTTTCAATATCGAACCGAGTTGGTGAGACTGAGCCTAACCGAGTGCATGCATTGCCTTCGTCGCTTACCCGGTATTTGACAACTACCTTACAAGTTTGTACTTTTTCCCGGCGAACTGGTGTTTCTCCGTCCAGTTCTAACTACCGCTTCCAGCTACGGTGCTGGAGTTATGTAGTGAAGTAGTTGGGTGTCCCATGCTGTTGGAATGTCCAATCCTACAGCATTCCCCCGGCGACTACCAAGCCTCAAGTCTCACCATGGTTCTCATTCTACCACACTTTTCGATAAAAAAACTACACAAAAACTACAGAGAATCTACAGAAAAACTGCAGAAAAACTACAGAAAAACTACAAGTGCAGCCACAAGGTGAGTTCTCTCGTTGGCGATCAAGAAAAACACGAAGTTCTTGGAGAGTCGGGGAGGCAATATGT
>JAYELL010000013.1 GCA_034717495.1 Chloroflexota bacterium
AGCAGTGGGACGATGGCAACAACGTGGTGGCCTTGCAGCCCGGTGTCGTCATAGCCTACAACCGCAACGAGTGGACCAATGCGCGACTGCGCCAGGCCGGCGTCACCGTGCTGGAGATCGACGGCTCCGAACTGGGCCGCGGCCGTGGCGGCGGCCACTGCATGACCTGCCCGGTTTGGCGAGAACCTGCCTACGACTGACCAATGAATTGATTGGGATTAAGGAGTTTGAATGATGGCTGAAGTAAGCGAGCAGAAATCCAAGATCAAACCACCGTCGATGATCGATGCCCTGATTCCCGTCATCACTCTGGTTATCCTGCTGGCCTTGGCGGTCTATCTATACGGCGGAGATGCCACCGGCGGGCCGTTTCAGATCGCGCTGATTCTCGCCGCCATCGTGGCCAGCCTTGTTGCCCGCAAG
Source organism: Chloroflexota bacterium (assembly GCA_034717495.1). NCBI lineage: Bacteria > Bacillati > Chloroflexota > Chloroflexota bacterium. Next base: position 424 of record JAYELL010000013.1, read on the forward strand.
AATGGCCATAGCTTCGAGAAAATCGGAAAGGCGGCTGTCGATGGTGTATCCACCGCGATGGGCGCCATCTTCATCCTGCTGGCGGTCGGGGCCCTGATCGGCGCCTGGAGTATGTCCGGCACCATCGCGACCATGGTTTACTACGGCATTCAATTCCTCAGTCCCACCTGGTTCTATGTGGCCAGTGTGGTGATCTGCGCTGCGGTGGCGCTGGGGATCGGCAGCGCCTGGACTGTGGTGGGTACGCTGGGCGTCGGGCTGGTCGGCATCGCCACGGCCATCGGCGTTTCGCCCGCGATTGCGGCCGGCGCCGTCATTTCGGGCGCTTATTTCGGCGACAAGGTCTCGCCCCTGTCCGAGACGACCAATCTGGCCCCAGCCGTGGCCGGCACCGACCTGATCACCCACATCAAAAACATGATGTCCACCACGGTTCCCTCTATCCTCATCGCCCTGGCGATATACGCGTTTATCGGACTCAGGGAAGATGTCGTGGCTACGATCGATCTGACGGTGGCGCTCGAGGTCATGGAGAGCATTTTTTCCATCAGTTTATGGACACTACTGCCGCTGGCTGTGGTGATGGTGCTGGCCTTCAGAAGATTTCCAGCAACATCTTCGATTATGTTCGGCGCCTTGCTGGGAGGGCTCGTTGCGGTGATCTGGCAGCCGGAAGTGGTTCTGGCGTTTGTGGACGACCCCAGTCTCAGCACGCCCTTGGCGATGGTCAAAGGCGTGTGGTCGGCCATGGCCACTGGATTTACCATCGAGACAGGGTACGCCGGCTTGGATGATCTGTTTTCCCGGGGTGGCATGGAGAGCATGTTGGGGACCGTCTGGCTGATTCTGGCCGCCATGGCCTTCGGCGGAATCATGGAATACACGGGCATGTTGGCCAGATTGATCAAACCGTTGGTGGATAGAGCCAAAACCGACAAGTCCCTCCTTATCGCGACCGGACTGACGGCCATCGGCATCAACATCGTCGCCGCTGACCAGTATCTGGCCATTGTCCTGACCGGCAACATGTACAAGCAGGAATACGAAGAGCGAAGCATCGCCCCCCAAACATTGTCCCGCCAGATCGAGGACACAGCCACCGTCACCTCGCCGCTGATACCATGGAACAGTTGCGGGGCCTACATGTCGGCCACCCTGGGCATTGCCACCGCCGCCTATTTCCCCTTTTGCTTCTTCAATCTCATCAATCCCCTGCTCTCCTTCACCTATGCACTGTTGGGCTTCCAGATTAAGCACGTGGAGCCGGGCGAGGAATATGAGGAAACGCCGGAAGAGGTCCGTTTCCATGGCATCGAAGGCCAACGCTCAGATACGATGACCCATGATGATGCGATGCCGATCTACGAGGTTTAAAATTTCGGTGTAGGAGGTTTTTAACAATGATCAAATCGATGAGACGAATGTTTGGGCTCACCAAACGATTCCGGGGCAGGTTGGTGGTCTCACAGCTTTTGCTCTTTATATCCGCCCTGACGACCGTTGGCTTTGCGACCCTGGTCCAGGGAATGGTGAACCAGGGGATGAAAGCGGGTGATCCCGAGGCTGTCCTGAGCATCGGGTTTTGGATGTTCGTCCTGGCCATGATCGGTGGCCTTTGCATGGCCGGTGCAGCTGCCCTGGCTGTCTTCTTTTCCCAGGGAATCTCCTACGTGATCCGTAGCATGTTGTACGAAAAACTCCAGACCTTCTCCTTCGGCAACTACGACAGGTTTTCTACCGGCGAGCTAATGGTGCGTTTGAATGCCGACGCGGTCAACGTCCAGAATGGCATGCTCTATGCCCTCATGCTGGGGCTTTACGCCCCCTTCATCCTGTTGATAACGCTGGTGCTGGTCATCATCACAACCCCCAGCCTGATCTGGCTACTGTTGGCAATAATAGCTATCATCGTAGTGCTGATGTTTCTCTTAATCCCCGCAATCTTTCGTAACTTCGAGCAGCGCCAGAAGCGCCTCGATGCGGTGAACAACACTCTTCAGGAGAACATCACCGGCATTCAGGTAGTCAAGGCCTTTGTACGGGAGGACTACGAAATCGAGCGCTTCAACGGTCGGGCGGATAAGATGCGCCAACCCGCATACGGCGCAGCCTGGCGCGTGGCGTTTCTCTCGCCGCTGCTTACCGGTGTGGGTCAACTGGCCATCATCACGGCCCTGGTGATAGGTGGCTATCAGGTGTTGGAGGCGGCCGAGCTGAATGTGGGGCAGGTGATTGCCTTCACCCAGTACCTCTCCCTGACCATCTCCCCCCTGGCGATGATGGCCATCGTCATTCCTATGGTCCTGCGTGGCGACACCTCTGCCCAGCGTATCCTCGAGGTATATGATGACGTGGCGGATATTCAGGACAAAGAAGGGATCGAACCCCTGGATATGGAGAAGGTCAAGGGACGTATCGCCTTTGAAAACGTCTCCTTTGCCTTCCGCCGGCCGGATGGCGAGTTGGACCCGCCCGCTTTGAAGAATATCAATCTGGTCATCGAGCCAGGCAAACAGGTGGGCTTCCTGGGCGCCACCGGCGCCGGCAAGTCGGCCCTGGTCAACCTGATCCCCCGCTTCTACGATGTGACCGAGGGGCGCATCACCATCGACGGTGTCGACGTGAGGGACATCCCGCAGGAGAATCTGCGCCAGATCGTGGGTATTGCCCTGCAGGAGGCGGTGCTCTTCAAGGGCGACGTCCGCTTCAATATGAAGTTCGGCCAGCCTGACGCGGAGGATGACGTGATGTTCGAAGCGGCCAAGGCAGCCGACTCATGGGGCTTCATCAATAACCTTCCCGAGAAGTGGCAGGCAGCAGTAGCCCGTCGCGGCTACAATTTCTCCGGCGGCCAGCGCCAGCGGCTCTCCATCAATCGCGCCCTCACTCCAGAACCGAGGATACTGATTCTGGACGACAGTACCAGCGCGCTGGATGCTTCCACTGAGGGGCGGGTGCAGGCAGCCATCCCCGGGTTCACCAACGGCAGCACCACGCTGTATGTGGCCCAACGCATCAGCGCCGTCATCGAATTGGACAACATCGTGCTGCTTGAGAACGGCGAGATCGTGGCCATGGGTAACCACGAGGAATTGCTGGCAAGCAACTCCCTGTATCAGGAGATATATGAATCCCAATTGGGCGGTGACGTCACCGCTGGAATCGATCTGGAGGTGCAAAAATGACCGCATCAGTCGCAGCTAAGAAAACGCTCGCATTGAACGAGGGTCGTGAGGCAGAGTCGCCAGGAAGAGCCATCGACCAAAAGGGAAGTACCGGTGCGACTCTGAAGCGGCTGTTGGAGTACATGGTCGGTGGCAAGGCACGGAGGAAATTCATCACGGGTATCATACTCCGCGTCGTGGCGCTACTTGGGTTGGTCACACTTCCATTCATCACCGGACAGGCCATGAACATCATCAGCGACGGCGGCGCTATGGATGAGCTTGTGCGTTGGGCGATTATCGGCGTTATCGCCGGCGTGGTTTACCTGGCGCTGAGTTTCTTCGCCGACAGAATGTTTGCTGACCTGGCAACGCATGGGCTCTATAACCTGCAGACCGATCTGTTTGCCCACTTGCAGACCCTCTCCATGAGCTTTTTCTACAGGACACCGGTCGGCGAGTTGCTCAGCCGGGTAAACAACGATGCCGAGGTGGTTGCGGTCTTCTACGAACAGGCGGTCGCCCAGCTCATCCGAGCCTCGTTGATGATCGTCATGCTGATTCTCGTGATGCTGCTCATCAACGTGAAACTGACTCTGGTCGCTCTGACCATCGTGCCCGTCTTACTTATCGGGATGTATGTAATCACACACATTGCCACGCCAGCCTTCGCCAGACTGCAGGAAGAGTTGGGTGAAGCCAGCGGGTTTCAGGAAGAGACCCTGGCCGGCCACAAGGTGGTTATCAGCAAACGACGCCAGGTCTGGGCCGACGAGGTCAACGAGGGCAACGCAGCCAACGTGTTCCAGGTGGGCAGCAAGGCGATGTTCACCTCGCTGATGCAATTTCCATTGACCCAGACGATGACCTACATGCAGATTGTTCTGGTCTACATCATCGGCTCCTTTATGGTCATCGTGGGCGAGACAAGCCTGGGCGTGGTGATGGCCTTCGCAGGTTACGTGGCGCTGATGGCATCGCCGTTGTCCCAGATATCGAACCTGCTCTCCAATGCCCTCAACGCCGTGGCCGGCGGCCAGCGGATCTTCGAGGTTCTCGATACGGAGCCGACAATTGTCGACGCGCCCGATGCCGTCGACTACGAGTTCAAGGGTGGCCGCATCGAGTTCAAGGATGTCAATTTCGGTTACGTTCCCGGTCAAAAGATCCTGCGCGATAACACCTTCGATGTGGCACCGGGCGAGGCCATCGGCATCTGCGGCCCCACGGGCGCAGGAAAGAGTACGATAATCAACATCCTGACTCGCTACTACGACATCGACAGCGGCGAGATTCTCATCGATGGCCAGGATCTGAGCAAGCTGACGCGCGCGAGCCTGCGCAAGCAGGTCGGCGCTGTCTTGCAGGAAGCATTCCTTTTCACCGACACGGTGATGAGCAACCTGAAATACGCCAATCCGGATGCCACCGACGAGGACTGCATTGAAGCGGCCAGGAAGGCCAACGCCCACGACTTCATTATGAATCTGCCCCAGGGCTATGACACTATGTTGACCGAGCGTGGCGCCAACCTGAGCCAGGGCCAGCGGCAGATGATTACCATCGCCCGGGCCATGGTGGCCGACCCCAGGATCATGATCCTGGACGAGGCGACCAGCAATGTCGACACCCGCACTGAGAAGCTGATCCAGGATGGTTTGCGCAACCTGATGCAGGGCAAAACCGGCTTCTCCATCGCTCATCGCCTGGCCACGATCCGCGACTCGTCACGAATCATGGTTGTCAATGGCGGCGAGATCGTCGAGTTCGCCTCCCACGACGAGCTCATGGCCGAAAAGGGCTTCTACTATGCCCTCTATATGAGCCAGTTCAAAGGGAAAGCTCCCGGTGGTGCAGAAGCGGCTGATGTCGATTTCGTGAATACTTGATAGAAAAAGTCATATCTTTCCTGGGCCAGACCGGCGACCGCTATCGCGCTTCCGGGAGCCGTCAGGGTATTTGTTGGAAGGAGGAAATCGTGAGTACTTCTAAACGAATCTTGCTGTACGCAGCCATAGTTCTCAGCGTCATCGCTCTGTTGATCTCCGTGGCTGGAATCATTGCCGTCTGGTACTACAACACACCTGTGACCGAGTCTATCCTCAGTTTGCTTGTGCCGGCAACCGATGCGATGGCGCGGGTGGAACAGAGGACAGGCGAAACAGGAATGACGTTGACCGACGTTTCCGCAGGACTGCAAACTGCCGGACAACAGGTCCAGGATCTTGGCGAAGAGGTCCTGGCAACTGACATCGCGCTGGAACTCATCTCACGGAAGGTGGGAGAGGATATCCGTCCGAAAATCCAGGAGACTGCCGTCAACGTCGAGTCGGTGTACGATACCGTGGTGGCTTTCGAGGAGGCGATCGTGACCTTCAATGAGATGCCTTTCGTTGATCTCGAACTTCCTGGTGCCGCGGAGATCGGCCAGATCCGGGGAGGTATGGAGGATGTCGCTGGTCAGATCGGGGATCTCAGCGAGCGGCTGCAGACCCAGAAAGAGGATATCGTGACCGACGCGGTGAACAAGATCGCTCAACCGCTTGCGCAGATCGACACCCGGGTGACCGAAATCAACACCCAGGTCGATGACATCCATGTGCGCGCTGGCGCCAGCCGTGAACAGTTGTTGTGGATGCAGGGTGAGGTTCCCGGCTGGATCGATATGTTCAGCGTCGCCACCACGCTGTTTCTGGGCTGGGTTATCATCTCCCAGGTGATAGTTATCCTGTGTTGTCGCAAGACGCTTCAGGGCAAGGTGGCCTGACTGATCGTCAACTGTCAACGGCGTTTCTTTGTTGATTTTACCTCCCGCTCAGGATCTGGCAGCATTGTCCAAAACAGTAAGGCTAGTAACACGATGATGAGAGGTATAGTCATTTTCCAGGTTCCCTTTCGATGTTTCGCTTCCAAGGCATGAGCTCGGTAGCGGCGATCAATGGTTTAACGACGCTGTGTCCACCAAGGTTCACATCTCTACAATAACACGACAAGATGAACTACGGATGAAACTTTTGTTAACATTAGCTTACAATTCTGTAACCTGACGTGGCTGTGCTACAATTGTGGCCATATTGTTGCGTGGCTACAGTACAATCAACACAATCAACGTGGCGTGCGCCCGTTTTGCAGCATTGGAGTACCTCTCTTTATCATGAAGGTGACCGTTCGTCTCGGTGAACCACTCTGGCGAGCCACAGGAAGCCTGCGCCACCATCTGGAGTTCCCGCAACACGCTGTCAGTGTCGCCGACGTGCTGGCCGGCATGGCGGCGACCTATCCCGATTTCCAGGGGCATGATTTGGCACGACCGCTGCCCTATCAGGTGTACCTGAACGCGCGCCTCGTGCCCGATGGCGAGGAAGAGACCTGGCAACTGCAGGATGGCGATAGACTCCATATCTTTCTGCCAGCGGCCGGGGGACAGCGCTCTGTCCTTTCCATGGATTTCTACGCAAAGCCGACGCTCGAGGTTGCGCGCTCGTTATTAGGCCAGCGGTTGGTGAGAAAACTGGGCGGCAATCGGCTCAGCGGCCGTATCGTCGAAGTCGAGGCCTATATCGGCGAGGATGATCAGGCCTGTCATGCCGCTTGCGGGCCCACCAAGCGCAATCGTATCATGTATGGCCGGCCCGGACTTGCCTACGTGTATCTCATCTACGGCATGTACTTCTGTTTGAACGTGGTAACGGAGAACGAGGGGCTTCCGGCCGCCATTCTGATTCGCGGCATCGAGCCGATCGAGGGGGAAGAAATCATGATGGCCCGGCGTTCGGGCCGGCCTCGCAGCCAAATGACCAATGGGCCGGGCAAACTCTGCCAGGCGCTGGCCATCGACCGCTCCTTCGCTGGCCACGATCTCACCGCGGGGACAGCACTGTGGTTAGAAGGAGATCAACCTCTTGGCGATGACCTGGTGGTCAGCACGCCGCGCATCAACGTGCGGGGTGACCAGCTAGCCCGCACCATTCCCTGGCGTTTCGTCGTTCGCGGTTTCTGAGATAGCGGGGGTTCGCCGCCGCCGGATCAGATCGGCGATCTCCTGGCGAGCCAGCAGGAACGCGACCGCGCCAAAGACCAGACCGCCAATCACAATGCCAGCCAGGGCTATGAGCCACGCCGGGAAACCAGCCAGCCGGGGGATCAACCAGAGCAGTACCACCGACATGACAACCGTTGCCAACAGACTTCTTCCCAGGGTTATCACCAGGCGCCGGCCCCCGAGGCCATTCAGGCGAGGTTTGAGCAACCACAACAGCGCCAGGGTCTCCAGGGTCGTTGCCAGTGTGTTTGCCAATGCCAGGCCACCATGGGCCAGGGGTCGGATCAATAACAGGCTGAGTACGATGTTCAGTGCCATTGCTATCAGGCCGATGCGCACCGGGGTCCAGGTGTCGTGCAGGGCGTAGAAGGCGCGAACCAGAATCTCCAGAACACTGTGAGCTACCAATCCGAGGGCAAAGAAGGCCAGCGCATAGGCCGTCAGTTGGGTCGACTCGGCACCGAATTCCCCGCGCTGCAAAAGGACGGTAATCAATGGGATACGCAGAATCACCAACCCGGCGGCAGCAGGTACCGTCAGCCAGAGCATGGCCCGCAGAACCCCGTTCAACGTCGATCGCAGCGAATCGATCATCCCTTGAGCCGCCTGGGCAGAGAGCGTTGGGAAGACAGCCGTGGCGATTCCCTGGGCGATGATTCCCTGCGGCAGCAACATCATCAACCAGGCGTAGTTCAAGGCGGAGATGCTGCCCTCCGAGAGATTCGATGCCAGGTTGGCGTTGACCAGAAAGTTGATCTGCACGGCAGCCAATCCCAGGACGCGGGGACCCATGAGCCGTCCTACCTCACGCACATCGGGGTCTTTCAACCCAAGAATCGGCTGGTAGATCGGGTGTCGCTGCAACAGGGCTGATAGCTGGACTAACAGATGGGCAGCCGCACCTGCCACAACACCCAGGGCCAACCCGCGCACACCCATGGTCGGTGCCAGGAAGAGGGCTGCCAGGATGATCGCCAGGTTGTACATGATCGGTGCCAGGGCAGGCGCCAGGAAGTGCTGAAAGCTGTTAAGAACACCCATGATGATGCCACTGACGCCAAAGAGTATCGGCGCGATGAGCATAATGCGCATTAGTTCAGCGGTCAGGATACGCTGCGCCGGATCGAAACCCGGAGCGATTACATGAGCAACCAACCATTCAGCCAGAATGGCCGCCAGGATTGCCAGCCCCGTGCTGATGATCAGGACCAGGTTGGTGACGGCGCTGGCAAGGCGCCAGGCGTTGACGTGGCGGGGATCACTGTCCCGGGAGAGGGTAGATGTGAAGGTGGGAATGAACGCCGAGGCCAGCGCGCCGCCGGCCACCAGATAAAAGATCATATCTGGCAGGCGAAAGGCAGCCAGGTATGCATCCAGGTCGGCGCCAGTGCCAAACTGCGCGCCAATGACAATCTCCCGCACCAGGCCCAGGAGGCGACTGACGGCGAATAGTATAGAGACGAGTCCGGCGGCCCGGGCAATCTGGCGGCGGGTGGCTATCATCTGGCAGGTGGGCGGGTCCCAGTCCCTGATCAACTGCAATGGAGACTTCTGGTCGATGTAGTCATCTGTGGTAGACTATGGATCAGGATTATAGCTCAGAGAGTGTAACGAAGGAAATGAACCGCAGGTGGTAGACCCCGGTGATCGAAAGTAGAAACATCGGTTCGCAAACATAGTGACAGGAGTGCTCTGTGAATAAACGAAATGGTCTTGGTATATTGCTGGTAGCAGGCCTGTTGATCGCTGCGTGTACACCCTTGGTGACACCTACCCCTGGTCCCGTGACTACGGTTCCTGAGCCTGCCTCTGGGAGCCAGTCGAGCCAGCCAGTTGATGAACAGGAATCGGGTGTCGGCGATGGCCAATTAGCAGCATTGCCCTCCCCGGGTCTTTTCGACGTGAGCTGGCAGGACCGTACCGCTTTCCGTGGCAATCTGCTGGAGGGTCAGCAGGCGGTTCTGGAGACATTGCCCGGGGCCAGCGTCTATCACATCGATCTTTCGATCGACGACACGTTGACCAGGGTGGAGGGAAAGCAGGAAGTTCTCTATACCAACCGGGAAGATGACCCTCTGGATCGCCTGGTGTTTCGCCTCTTCGCCAACCTGAGCGGTGGTTTAGCCACAGTGTCCAATCTGGCTGTCAATGGTCAGCCGCTGGCGTTCAACCTGGAGGGAGAGGAGAGTGTTTTGACCGTGCCCCTGCCTGAGCCACTTCAAACCGGTGATCAGGTCGTGGTCCAGATGGACTTTGCCGTGGAGATACCGGTCGACGGCAGCAGCAACTATGGAACCTTCGCTTACCTGGACGATGTCCTGGCCCTGGCCCATTTTTATCCCATGGTCGCTGTCTATGATGATAGGGGCTGGAACGAGGAGATTCCTTCCCAGGCGGGGGATATCGTGTACAACGATGCCTCTCTTTACCTGGTCCGAGCCGATGTGCCGGCGGATCTGCTGGTTGCTGCATCAGGATCAATGATTGATCGCGAACAAGTCGGCGGGCGGCAGGTGCTGACCATCGCCGCGGGTCCAGCACGCGATTTTTATCTGGCTGCCAGTCCTCGCTACCAGGTGGTTAGCGACACAGTAGATGGCATAACCGTCAACAGCTACGCCTTCCCTGAGCACCAGGAGGGGGCCGAGACCATCATGGGATTCGCCATCGAGGCGCTGGATAGCTTCAGCGATCGTTTTGGGCCCTATCCATATTCTGAACTGGATTTCGTGGGCACGCCCACCAGCGCGCTGGGCGTGGAATACCCTGGCATCATTGCCATGGCAAATCGGACCTATACCAGTGATAACGTGATCGGTCTGGAGGCGACCACGGCTCACGAGGTGGGCCACCAGTGGCTGTACAATGTCATCGGCAACGATCAGGTCGGTGAGCCATGGCTGGACGAGGCGATGGTGCAATATGCCACCATGCGTTACTTCGAGGATAGATATGGCAGGGCTGGATACGACGGTTTCCGGCAATCGCTGACCGATCGCTGGGGCCGGGTAGGCAATGAGGAGATTCCGATCGGACAGCCGGTTGATGCCTATCCGGGCGCTGCCTACGGTGCCATCGTCTATGGACGGGGCCCCCTCTTTTTCGAGGCATTGGAGAACGAGATGGGCCGGGAACGGTTCGACTCCTTCCTGCGGGATTACTACGAGGAATTCCGTTGGCAGAATGTCGCTGCCGGAGACTTGCGATCCCTTGCCGAGGCCCACTGTGACTGTGATCTGACGGCTCTGTTTGAAGCATGGGTTTACGGCCAGTAAACGGGAACAAGGACCAAGTAGACAGGGAACAAGGACCAAGTAGACAGGGAACAAGGAAACAAGTAGACAGGGAACAAGGAAACAAGTAGACAGGGACCAAGTAGACAGGGACCAAGTAGACAGGGACCAAGTAGACAGGGACCAAGTAGACAAGGACCAAGGAAACAGGTATGCGCTAGCAGTCTGTCAGAAAAAGACTTCTCCGACAGCCTGCCAGGCCTTGGTGCATCGGCTGACTTGCGCACTTCCCACTCGTCTACCTGTCTGCATGTTTACTTACCGATGTTACGCAGTTCTACCGACGCAGGACCGCTGACTGAGGACCGCCGACCGAGGACCGCTGACTGCCGTCCGTGGTCCGTCGTCTTCTGGCTGCCGTCCGTGGTCTGTCGTCTGTCGTCCGCGGTCTGCCCTTCTCGGCCAACAGCCCGGTGCCTGCTTTTGGCATCGGGACTTGTCGGCCTGGGAATTTTCGGTTAACATACCCTTGACACCGCCACATCGATATGCTATACTAGGATGGATGCGCACACGTGTGCGCTTGCATTTATCACTCCTCTATTCCCGGGATCCAGCAGCATGCCTGTTACAATCAAGGACATTGCCGAGGCAGCCAATGTTTCCCATACGACCGTCTCCAGGGCGTTGAAAGGGCGCGGCCGTATCAGCCAGGCAACCGCGGAACGCATTCGTGAGCTGGCCCAGGAAATGGGTTACAGGCCCAGTGCCGTGGCGCAAAGCCTGGTAACCCAGCGCACTCGTACCATCGGTGTCGTGGTGACGACCATTGCCGATCCCTTCGTCGTCAACATTGTGAATGGCATCGAGAATGCGGCCCACGAGGCTGGCTACAGTGTCTTCCTAAGCTCCTCCCACAAGAAACCCGAACGTGAGTTGGCCGTTGTAGAGACCTTTTACGAGCGCCGTGTCGACGCGGTAATCGTGTCCGCCTCTCGCGTGGGTAACCTCTATAGCCAACTTCCCGAGCAATTCCAGGTACCTATCGTCCTGATCAACAACCAGGCCGAGGGTGAGTATATCTATACGGTAGCCTCGGATGACATCCAGGGAGCCGCCTTGGGGGTTCGTCATTTATTGGATCTGGGGCACCGGCGGATTGCTTTCATTGGATCTGCCGCGCGTCCCTTTTCCTCCATTCGTCGTCAACATGGTTATGCACAGGCGCTTGCCGGGGCTGGGCTTTTCACTGCCTCGGAACTTGTCGTTTCTCCAGAGGCTGTCTCTGATGTCGATGCTGGCCGGATCGGCTTGATGGAACTCCTGCCGGCCAGGCCCAGCGCGATCCTTGCCTACAATGACATGACCGCGGTGGGGATCATGCAGGAAGCCCAGCGGCGCCAGATTCCAGTCCCGCAGCAGCTCAGCCTGCTTGGTTTCGACGATATCGAACTGACAGACTACCTGACCCCTCCCCTCACTTCGGTGAATCAACCCAAGGAGGCGATGGGACAGGCTGCCGTCGCTATGGCTTTGGATATGCTGGCGGAAAGACCGGTAAACGATCGACTGCTGCCATGTAGACTGGTTGTTCGGCACTCGACCGCTGTTGTCTCCAACGGATGACTCGATTGAGAAAGGAGGTGTCCCTGATATCCTGAGAAGCACCGTGAGAATAGCAGCTCACAAGAAACACGATGGAGTTTAGACTGATGAGTTTTCCCTTTTTGGAATCGCGCCGGCACTGTGCCGGCGACAATTGTCGATCTGAAACCGTTTTCCACGTCACAAGGAGGATGACACCATGTTGAAGAGATTAGTAGTATTGCTGATGATTGCTACGCTGGTTCTGACCGCGTGTGCGGTGCCGGCTGCTCCTGTACCGGCTCCCGTCGAGCAGGCAGCCGAACCGGCCGAACCTGTTGCCGCCGAGCCTGAGGAACCCCAGGTTACCCAGACTGGGCTGGTGATTGGCCTGGCTGTTCACGACAACCCCGCCGAATCAAGCTTCTGGGGTGTTGTCGAGACAGGTGCCAAGGATGGTGCTGCGGCCATGGGTGTGGAGTTGAAGTCGGGCGGCAGCCTGGATCCCGCCGAACAGGCCCAGTTGATTGAGACTTACATTGCCGACGGCGTGAATGGGATCATCGTCTCGTTGGCCAATCCCGATGCCATGAAGGACTCGGTCAAAAAAGCCACCGATTCCGGGATTCCGGTCATCACCATTAACTCCGGTGTTGACATCTTCAAGGAACTGGGCGCGATTACCCATGTCGGACAGACGGAGTTCGTCGCCGGCATCGGTGCGGGCGAACAGTTCAATGCTGCCGGCTTGACCAAGGCACTCTGTGTTATTCACGAAGAAGGCAACATCGGTCTTGAAGAACGCTGCGACGGCCTCGCCGAAAGCTTCAGCGGAGACGTTGTGCGCTTCAATGTGGCAACCACCGGTGTTCGGGATATCGCCGGTACGCTGGCAAGCATCCAGGATAAGCTGATCGCCGAGTCGGATGTGGATGCGGTGTTGGCGCTCAATCCCAACATTGCCACGGCTGCCCAGGACGCGATCGCCGCTGTTGGCGGTGGACAGATGTTGGCTACCTTCGACCTGAGTCCTGATGTGCTGGACGCCATCGAGGCAGGCAACATGATGTTTGCCGTTGATCAGCAGCAATATCTGCAAGGATACCTGCCTGTCGTGTTCCTGACTCTCTTCAACACCAATGCCAATACGGTGGGCGGCGGCTTGCCCGTACTCACCGGCCCCGGTATTGTCGATGCTTCCAATGCTGCGGCTGTGAAGGATCTCTCCGCTGCCGGCACCCGCTAATCGAAGTTGGTAGCATGAGGTGTTGCGAGATAGGCTCACTATCTCGCAACACCTGTTTCATGTTCTGAACGTATGGTCGCATCTTTCTTTTCAGGATACGACTGGTCGATGGAAGGAGGCGTTTTCATGGCGACAGGGACGACCACCGCCCCCGGATCTGACGAACGTGTAGCTGAGGTCGGTTTTGTCAGATCATTTCTGAGACGACCTGAAGTCGGAGCGCTGATCGGCGCCCTTGTAGTGTGGGTGTTTTTTGCTATCGTGACACCGGAGAATTGGATATCACTTACCGGCGTTGCCCGCATCCTTGACTCTTCCGCAACGCTGGGCATCATGGCAGTCGCCGTAGCGCTACTCATGATCGGAGGTGAGTTCGACCTATCGTCCGGCGTGATGACGGGTACGACGGGCATCATTGCCGGCTTATTGGCAACCAACCTGGACCTCAATATTTGGTCTGCGATGTTTGTTGCCCTTGCCTTCGCCTTGCTGGTCGGCTACCTCAACGGCTTCATGGTCATCAAGACAGGTTTGCCCAGCTTTATCGTAACCCTTGCGACCTTCTTTATCCTGCGGGGCGCCAATGTCGGTGTTACTCGGTTGATCACAAATCAGGTCCGGGTCGCAGGGATCGACGAAGCGGCAGGATTCATGGCCGCCCGAACGCTGCTTAACAACGAATTCACCCTTTTTGGCGTTGAGTTCAGGACAGCTATCCTCTGGTGGGTTTTCATTACGATCCTGGCAAGTTGGGTACTGTTGCGTACCAAGTACGGTAGCTGGATATTTGCTGTCGGCGGTGACGCCGAAGCCGCCCGCAATGTCGGCGTACCCGCCAATGCTGTCAAGATATCCCTGTTCATGACCACGGCGACTGCAGCCTGGCTCGTCGGCATGATGAACGATCTGCGATTGCGCTCAGCCGTCGCCAGCCAGGGTATTGGTCAGGAGTTTGTTTACATCATCGCCGCTGTGATTGGCGGCTGTCTTCTTACCGGCGGATATGGCTCTGCCCTCGGTGCTTCCATCGGGGCCCTCATCTTTGGCATGGTCCGCGTGGGAATCGTCTTTGCTGGTTGGGATACCGACTGGTTCTTTGCTTTCCTAGGAGTCATGCTGCTCGTGGCCGTTCTGGTCAACAACTTCACTCGCGCCCGCGCAGAGGCTGTAACCACCGCTGCCAAGTCGGGCACCGACAAGGAGGAGCAGTGATGGCCGAACCAATCCTCGAAGTTCAACACATCACCAAGATGTTTGGCAGTGTGATCGCGCTGAGCGACGTATCGGCCAAAGTATTTCGCGGTGAGGTCACCTGCCTTCTGGGCGACAACGGTGCTGGAAAATCGACACTGATCAAGATTCTTTCCGGCGTATACCAGCAGACCGATGGTGACTACTTCTTCGAAGGGGAGAAGGTATCGCTCAATTCGCCGCGAGAGGCGCTCAACATGGGCATCGCGACCGTCTATCAGGACCTTTCGCTGATTCCGCTGATGCCTGTCTGGCGCAACTTCTTTCTGGGCTCTGAGCCGGAAAAGGGCTGGGGGCCCTTCCGGCGCTACGATAGCGACTTCGCCAAACGAACCGTGCGTGAGGAGCTTGGCAAGATGGGGATCGATATCCGTGATCCCGAACAGCCGGTAGGAACCATGTCCGGTGGCGAACGCCAGTCGGTGGCCATTGCCCGGGCTGTCTACTTCGGTGCCAAGGTGTTGATCCTGGATGAGCCCACGGCGGCGTTGGGTGTGAAACAGGCTGGCACAGTCCTGCGCTACATTGCCCAGGCTAAGTCCCGCAATTTGGGTGTTATCTTCATCACCCACAACCCTCATCATGCCTATGCTGTCGGCGATCGTTTCATTATTCTGAAGCGCGGCAGGACTCTGGGTAACTGGACAAGGGATGAGATTACCCGTGAGGAGATGATCCGCAGTATGTCTGGCGCCGATGAGTTGGAGGCACTCAGCCACGAGTTGGACCGTATGTCCTATCAGGATGAGGGTCGCGAAGAGGAAGTGGCCGAGGTTGAACACGAAATTGCTGAGTCCTTGGAAGAGAGGTAACGCCTTTTTGTTGCCGGCGGCGAAACACTTGCCTCGGCGGAACTCCGCTGGCGGCGTTATGCTGACGCTGGCCATTCTGCTCCTGGCGGGGGTGGCCTTTTCAGGTTGTCAACAGCAATCGGCTTCGCCATCCGAGCCTTCTCCCAGGATCATCGTCGGGAACTCGGTGGCCAGCGATTTCAACGTCTTGGCTGAGACAACCTGGGCCGAGTTTCTGACTGTGTTTCAGGCGCGGCGCGGCTGCATCGGTGATGTGCGCCTGGAGGCGGCGCACTCTCTGGATAGCCGGGCCGCCTACGATCCGGAGACCGCCACAGTGACTGTACGTGTCCCGGGAACGCCCGCCATGCTCAAAAGCGCTCTGGTTCACGAGTGGGCCCACCACGTGGAGTTCCAGTGCGACGAGCACCGGGGGATGCGTCCAGTATTTCTGGCGGCGCAGGGCCTGGACCCAGACACGCCATGGCGACCTGGTACGGCGCTAACCACGGCTGAGGATCATTTGTGGCAGGAGATGCCTTCCGAGCTGTACGCGGAAGCGGCCATCGTGGCAGTGCTGGGAAGACGCCCGATCCCAACCCTCGCGCGTGTCAAGGCGGCGGCGGTCGATGTAGTTAAAGCCTGGGCAGAGGGGGGGACTCAACCCTGACGGTGAAGGAACAAGGGGCAAAAAGGATTCGATAGATTCGCCGCGGTAGATCTGTTCTGAGCGTAGCCGAAGTGTGACGAAGATGAACGCAGACGTGTCTTGAGCTTGTCGAGGGGCGTAGCTGAAGGGTGGACGCAGATCAATCCAAAAAAAGATCAGCGGCAATCTGCGCCGAAGGTCTGCGTGAATCTGCGGTGAAATCAGAAAAAATACACAACCGCAAGATGAACGCTGATCTACGCTGATCAATCCAAAAAAGATCTGCGATGATCTGCGCCGAAGGTCTGCGAAATCAGCGTTCCTCTGCTCCATCTTGAGAAAAGGGCTGAATGGTCCAGCAAAACTCTTGACAATCCTCCCGACATGTGATATTCTCTACACGAGTAGACTACTCGAGTAGACTACTCGTGTAGATGACAGAATTGACTACACGTTTCTTGCATTTGACCATGAAAGCCAAGCGCATAACCCGCAAAGATGTAGCTGAACGAGCCGGCGTGTCGGTAGCGGTCGTTTCCTATGTGGTCAACGATGGCCCCCGCCCTGTCTCGCCAGAAACTCGAGCCAGAGTAGAAATAGCCATCGACGAGCTGGGCTACTACCCCAATGAACTGGCCCGCAGTCTGCGCTCGCGTCAGACCTCAACTATCGGCCTGCTCATCCCCAGATTGACCAACCCAGTTTATGCAGAGATCGCGGAAAGCTTACAAAGTGTCTGTGCTCAAGAGGGATATCTGGTGCTGGCTGGTGCAAGTGGGCGCAACCAGGTCCAGGAAGAAGAGTTTGTCCGCATGGTTCGCGCCAAACAGGTCGACGGCGTGGTGATGATCCCCAGCCATGCTCCCATGGAACTGATCTGGCACTTGCAACAGGCACACATCCCTGTCGTCATATTGGAACATGATCTGCCAGGAATCCACTGCATTGACATCGATGACCTGAATGGTGGACTCATAGGCACCAACCACCTGCTAGATATGGGACATCGGCGCGTCGGGCTAATCAAGCGAAAACCCTCCAGCGCCAATAGCTCTCAGCGATATGATGGCTATCGGCAGGCTCTGGAGGATGAGGGTATCCCTTTCGACTGCACGCTAGTGGTGGAAAGCGGGGCCGGGTATACCGCAGGCTGCCAGGCGATGGGACAACTACTGGCTTTGCCAGAGCCACCTACCGCGGTTTTTACCCACAACGATGTACTGGCCATCGGTGCTATGCATGCAATCCATAGCGCCGGCCTCTTGATTCCCGAAAACATCTCTGTGGTCGGCTACGACAATACCATCAGCTCAGTCTATTCTTGTCCCCCTCTGACTACTGTGAAATTCCCCAAATCGCAAATGGGCGATCTGGCCGCCCACACCGTGCTGCAATTGGCCCGGCATGAGGAAGAATTGCCGGCTCGCACCATCACACTTCCTGCCGAACTGGTGGTCAGAGAGTCCACTGCACCACCTCCTTGACACTGGAACATAAATGGAGAGACAAAGACATGCTATTGGGCTTTCACGGCGCCACCACAATGACGTCCGACCTGCAGACAGACATACAGGTTTCCGCTTTTGCCGGCTTCAAGGCACTGGAGCTTTGGGCTGCCAAGATCGATCGCTATCTGGAAGACCACCCGATATCAGACTTGAAGGCACTGCTCGATGGCCATGGTGTCGCTCCCATGGCCGTCAATTCCATCGAGTTCATCGCCTTCCGCGGCGCTGAGTATGCTCAAATCCAGCACCGTTGCCGCCAATTGAGCGAGATTGCCCAGGCCATTGGCTGCCCCGCCGTGGTCGTCGTTCCCAGCCCGATCCCCAGCCACGAAACAACGTGGGAGGCGATCGTCGAGGAGTACGTCACCGTGTTGCGCGACCTGGCCGATATCGCCGCACCGTACGGCGTCAAACTAACCTTTGAGTCGCTGGGTTTCGGCTGGTGTACTGTACGCACACCTCGCGGGGCCTGGGAAATCGTCCAGAAGACGGGGCGGGACAACGTCGGCCTGACGGTCGACTGCGCCCATTTCTACGGCGGAGGCGGCCTACTCAGCGAACTCGACGTCCTGGATCCGGCCAGGATCTTCGCCTTCCACCTGGACGACGTCGAGGATGTGGCCAAAGAGGCCATCACCGATGCCCGACGCCTTCTGCCCGGTCAGGGCATCGTGCCACTGGACGATATCTGCGTCCGGTTGAAGAACATCGGCTACGACGGACCCTGCTCCATTGAGCTGTTCCGTCCCGAGTACTGGGAGTGGGACCCCCGGAAACTGGCGGTGAAGGCGCGAGCGGCAGCCATGTCGATCCTCTCGCCCCATTTTCAGGTTGCGTAGAGGTCCCAACAATAAGTTCAGGCGGTCGCGACTCCAGATGGAGTGCAACCGCCCCAGAGGCGGCAGCAGTCAGCAGTATGCCGTCCATCTCGATCGAGCAGCAAGGGAGAATGACAGTGGCGCCCAGGCTGCAGCCTGGCATCCACTGTGCCTGGCGAGTTCCCGTCGAGTTGGCTCGTATCAGCCAGCTCGTATCCGATTAGGCAAAGGAGACTTTTCATGAGAACCCGATTCCCTATCCTGCTTAGCCTGCTGCTAGCCCTTGGCATGGTCCTGGCAGCGTGCGTTGTCCCCGCCGCACCGGTTGCGCCTGCTGAGCCCGCGCCGGCCGAACCGGCTGCCGCCGAGCCCGAGCCAGCGGCACCGGAGGGCGAGAACATTGTCTTTGCCGCTCTCACAGGCGTTGAAATCGAGGGCATCAAGGCGGTCATTCCCGAGTGGGAAGCGCAGACCGGCAACACCGTGGAGGTCGTTGAGCTGCCCTACGCCAGCCTGCAGGAGAAGGTCTTCACCGACGTGCAGGCCGGTGCCGGCAGCTACGACGTGATCTTCATCGACGACCCCTGGTTCCCCTTCCTGGCCGGCAACGGCTACCTGACGCCTCTCTCCGAGTTCGGCTACGAGGTGGACAGCGACTTCGTGCAGCGCTCGCTGGATGTCTCCACCTGGCCGCCGCCCTTCGGCCCGCTCACCCCGGGTACCGATCCTGCGGCTGAAGGCGAGATCTACGCGCTGCCTTCCCTGGGCAACGTCCAGCTATTCTGGTACCGCAACGATATAATCACCGAGGAGCCCGAGACCATCGACGAGCTGATCGCCGTCCTCAACGAGCAAGCTGATCCGGACAACGGTCTGTATGGCTACGTCCACCGAGCCTCCCGGGGCAACCCCGTGGTCACCAACTTCAACGCCTGGAATTGGTCCTTCGGCGGTGACATCTTCGACGACGAGTGGAACGTGGTGGTCAACGGTCCCAAGTCCGTGGCCGCCTTGCAGACCCTCATCGACTTGCTGCCGCTGGCCCCGCTCGGCGCAGCCAACTTCAATGCTGACGAGGTGGGTGCGTCCATGTTAAACGGATCCTCCCTGGCAGCTATCGTCTGGCCGGCCTTCAACGTACAGATCGACGACCCCACCAAGTCGGCCGTGTCGGGCCAGATCGCCGTGATTCCCTTCCCCAAGGGTGAGATACAGACCTCGCAGATCGGCAACTGGCTGCTGGCGATCCCCACGGCCTCCCAGTACAAGGAGGCCGCCTTCGACTTCATCAAGTTCGCCACCGGCGCCGACGTGATGAAGAGCGCCGCGCTGGCCGGTGCTCCGCCGACCCGCAAGAGCGTTTTCGAGGATCCGGAGCTGATGGAGAAGTTCTGGTGGTACCCGGCCCACCAGCAGGCCCTGGCCAACGCCACCTGGCGTCCGCGTACGCCGGAATGGAACCAGGTTGAGGATGTTCTGGGCACCTATCTATCCAAGGCCATCACCGGCGAGATGGATGCCCAGTCAGCACTGGACCAAGCCGCCGAGGAAATCACGGCGGTGATGGAACGCGCCGGCTATTACGAATAACGTCCGAATCACAGCAAGTACGTCCTCGCCGTTTGAGCGAGGACGTACTTGCTCCGGTGGCTGACACTTTTCTGACGGCCAGACATTAGAGAAGCGGCTTGTCCTGGGAAATGATAAATGGCCTCAACCGTGACAGACGTCCCTGAAACAATGCTACCGCCACCGCTACCCTGGTATAGAAAGTTAACCGGCGATTGGTTTCCCTATCTGCTGCTAGCGCCGGCGGTTATCACTCTGGCCTCTTTAACGATCTATCCCTTCATTTACTCCATCTACATCAGTCTGTTTCGATACCGGGGTGGCATGCGGATGGATTTCATCGGGCTGGGCAACTATACGCGCCTGCTGACCGACGCCCAGTTCTGGAATTCGATGCGCGTCGTGATCCTTTTCACGGTTATTGCGGTGGCCCTGGAATTCGTGCTCGGCATGGCGCTGGCGCTCTTTCTGAGCCAGAGCATCAAGCTACGTGGCCTCTGGCGGTCACTGGTTATCGTGCCCATGATGCTCACGCCGGTGGTGGTCGGCGTGATGTGGCGGCTGATGCTTAACCCTGGCATTGGGATTGTCAACTTTTTCCTCGTGACTATCGGCCTGCAGCCGGTGGGATGGCTGAGCACCGGATCCTGGGCCTTTGTATCGATCGTGTTGGTCGACGTGTGGAACTGGACGCCGTTCATGTTCTTGATTCTGTTGGCCGGTCTCGAGTCCCTGCCCGTCGAGCCCTTCGAGGCGGCCCGCATAGACGGCGCCAAACCTGTGCGAATCTTCCTGGATCATACGCTGCCGTTGATGAAGCCCGCCATCCTGGTGGCCTTACTGATCCGCACCATGGATTGCCTGCGCATCTTCGACCAGATATTCATCCTCACCCAGGGCGGACCGGGCAATTCGACCGAGGTTGCCAGCCTCTATCTGTACAAAACGGCATTCAAGTTTTTTGATCAGGGTTACGCAGCGGCCGGCCTATTCGTGCTGATGGTTGCCGTCAACATCATCAGTATATTTTACGTGCGGTCCCTGACGCTGCAAGAGGAGGTTTGACCTGATGAACAGGAGCGCCACGGACTGGCTGAAGAGCGGAATCAAATATATAGTTCTGCTGGTGATCATCTTCTTCGTTTTGTTTCCCATCTACTGGATGGTCGCGACCTCGTTCAAGACCCGCCTGGAGCTCACCAGTTGGCCACCGACGCTGATCCCGCAGAATTTCACCTGGGAAAACTACCAGAAGGCTTTTCTAGGACGACCGTTTCCCAAATACATGCTGAACAGCGCCATCGTGGTGGGGATATCGACGACAGTTGCCCTGGTAATCGGCTCGCTGGCCGGCTACAGCCTGGCCCGCTTTCCCATGACGCCTCGCTTCAAGCAGAATGTCTCCTTCTGGATCCTCTCGACTCGCATGATCCCGCCCATCGTGACCATCATCCCCATCTTCCTGATCTTCAAGAACCTACACCTGCTGAACAGCTACCTGGGCCTGTCCATCGTCTACATCGGCTTTGCTCTGCCCTTCGCCACCTGGATGATGCGGGCGTTCATTCAGGAAGTGCCTGTGGACCTGGAAGAGGCCGCGCTGGTGGATGGGGACACGCGCTTGACGGCCTTCTTTCGCATCGTCTTGCCCCTGGCAGCGCCGGGTCTGGCTGCCACAGCCGTGTTCTCCATCATCGTGCTGTGGAACGAGTTCCTCTTCGCTCTCATCTTGACTACCACCTCCAAGACCATCACGCTGCCCGTGGGCATTGCCGGTCTGGTCTCCCAGTATGAGCTGCTGTGGGGTGAGATGGGTGCAGCCGGCACGGTGGCCATCATCCCGATCCTGATATTCGCCCTGGCAGTGCAGCGTTACCTGGTGCGGGGCTTAACTATGGGAGCTGTCAAATAGGCTGAAGAGCAGCCCAGCCTGACAAGCGGCAATTGCGGAGCGCTTCATGGACCTTCGATATGAACGTGTCACCAAGAAATTCGGTAGCGTCGTGGCTCTCGACGACTTCAACTTGCACATCGAGGACGGCGAGTTCATGGTGATGCTCGGCCCCTCCGGCTGCGGCAAGACGACCGCTCTGCGCTGCCTGGCCGGCCTGGAGAAGCCCACCAGCGGTATCATTCGCATAGGAGAACGGATCGTCAACAACCTGGAGCCGCGGGACCGGGACATCTCGCTGGTCTTCCAAAGTTATGCCCTCTATCCCCACCTGACGGTCGGCGAGAACATCATGTACCCCCTGAGGATCCGCAAGGTTCCCAAAGCGGAGAGGCAGCAGATGGCCCAGGAGGTTGCCGACAGGCTCCAAATTGGCGAGCTGCTGAACCGGCGGCCAAGGGAGCTTTCGGGCGGCCAGCGGCAGCGAGTAGCCCTGGCGCGGGCTATCGTGCGCGATCCGGTCGCCTTCCTGATGGACGAGCCTCTATCCAACCTCGATGCCAAGCTTCGGGTCCACATGCGCGCTGAGCTCAAGCATTTGCAGAAAAGCCTGGGCACGACCACCTTGTACGTCACCCACGATCAGACGGAAGCCATGACCATGGCCGACCGGGTTGCGGTCCTGCGGGATGGCCTGCTCCAGCAGGTGGGCACTATCAACGACATCTACTACCGCCCCGTCAATCTCTTCGTCGCTACCTTCGTTGGCAGCCCGGCCATGAATGTCATCCCGATTCAGTATGATCCGGGCGCCAGACAGTTCGTGATGCCGACCGATTTCGCCTATGAAGCCCGGCCGCTGCTCGATCGTTTCGCCGTGGATGGCGGGCAGGCAGGCCGTTATCTCCTGGGCGTCCGTTCGGAGAACATCTCGATTTCCCTGGAGGAGACCCCGTCCGGCGTCCCCTCCTCGATTTATGCCTTGGAGCCCATGGGCAACGAGGTGCTGGTGGCCGTCGATGTCGGCGAGTTGAGGCTGATTATCAGAGCCGAGCCGATGTTCCAAGCAGCGATTCGGGAGCGCTGCTGGCTGGATTTCGACCAGCGACTCGTGCACCTTTTCGACGAGAAGTCCGAACAGCGCCTGGCGGAAAGCTAAGGCCGGGCGAGGGCGACTTGAAGGCCTGATCGACCCGACCACCCAATGGTATGTCCAGTCATTAATCGCTAGAGGAAACAGGCCCATGAATAGTAAGGAACGAACCCTTGCCACGTTGCGAGGCCAGGAACCGGACCGCGTGCCCATGTACGTAACGGTCGTCTCGGAAGTGGCCGACCTCTTATCGCAGGAAATCGGTATCCCAGTCGATAACCTCGATGCCTATCTGACCAATCGCATCTCCCACGCCGAGATCCTGACCGCCTTGGGAAACGATATCGTCGGCATTGGCTCCACAGCGCCTCCTTCCCATCCGACGATCACCCGCTCGGATGGCTATCGAGTGGACGAGTGGGGCTTCGTCTATCGGCCTGTTCCCCACGCCTACGGCATCTACAATGAGGTCGTCGGTAGACCGCTGCGGGGAATCTCGTCGGCCCGGGAATTGGCCAAGTACCAGGTTCCCAATTCCCACGCGCCCGGGCGCTTTGATATCGCAAGACATCACAGTGAGCGCTTCGGCCATGAATATGCGCTGCTGGGGGTGATCGAGTGTACCGTATTCGAGATGGCGTGGAACCTGGTGGGGCTCGAGCAGTTCCTCACGGACATGGCGTTGGGCAAGGACTACGTGGAACCGCTTCTGGATGAGATCGCCAGTTACAGCATCAGCATCGGCCTGGAATTAATCAAGCTCGACGCCGACATCATGTTGACCGGCGACGATCTGGGTATGGACGTTGGCCCCATGATAGCGCCGCGAATGTGGCGTAAGTATCTCAAACCTCGCCTCCAGCGGGTGTTTGACGCCTACCGGCAGGCCAAGCCAGATATCATCATCGCCTACCACACCTGCGGCAGCGTTCTTCCCTTCATCGACGAGTTGGCAGCGATGGGCATGGACGTCTTGAATCCGATCCAGGTCACAGCCCGGGGCATGGATCCCGCCGCCCTGAAGGCGAAGTATGGACAGCGAATTGCCTTTTGTGGAGGCGTGGATCAGCGTCATGTGCTGCCAGAAGGGACCACTGCCGACGTGGAAGTCGAGGTCAAGAGGCGGATTGTTCAGTTGGGCCAGGGAGGAGGATACATCCTGGCGCCTACCCATGATATCCAGGCAGATACCTCTCTTGAAAACGTGTTGGAAGTGTTCAGCGCTACCAAGAAGTGGGGCGTGTATCCTCTGGAAGAAGGGCAATAGGGCAGATATCCCTCGCTCTTTCGATCCCAGATTCCCACCAATTCTCGCGGGGGTAAGGCCTTGACACGTCCTGGGATATATGTTATACTTTACACAACTGCGCACACGTGTGCGCAACAGGCGACATCCTGAACACCAATCGATCCTGTTTGACCCACCAATGGAGGTTTTTCAACGATGAAAGGTTTAGTACTGGATGCCCAGTGGAAACCCAAGGCAGACTATAAGGTCAGCGATTGGGAAAAGCAGACTGGCAAGGCGATCACCGGAAATAGTGTCTGGTACAATCCCAAGCTCGAGGTTCGGGAATGGCCCGATCCAGAGGTTGGTGTCCACGACGTGCTCCTGGAGATCCAGGCCTGCGGTGTGTGCGGTTCCGACATGCACTTCTACGAGACCGATGATCAGGACTACATCCTCTACCCCGGGTTGACCAAGTTTCCCACCATCCTGGGCCATGAATTTTCAGGCAAGGTGGTCGAGGTCGGAAAAGAGGTCACGACCCTGGTACCAGGTGATTATGTGACCGTCGAGGAGATGATCTGGTGCGGGCGGTGCATCCCCTGTCGCAACGGCTATCCGAACCACTGCACTAACCTGGAGGAACTCGGGTTCACTATTCCGGGTGCTTTCGCCAGGTATCTTGCCGTGGATGAGAAGTTCTGCTGGAACGTAGATGCCATCCTGGAGCGCTATGGAGTTGAACGAGGACTCGAGGTGGCGGCTATGTCAGAGCCCACCTGCGTCTCCTACAACGCCATGTTCGAACGAGCTGAGGGATTCAAGCCGGGACATTTCGTCAGCGTTTTTGGCCTGGGACCGATTGGCCTGGCAGCGCTTGGCCTGGCCGAGGCTGCCGGCGCCGGCATGATCGTTGGCTTTGAGATCTCGCCTCAACGCCGTGAGCTTGCCAGGGCATTGGGAGCCGATCACGTGTATGATCCTCGGGATGTTGTGCCTCACGAGGTTTTGCTGGAGCTAAGCCACGGCGCAGGTTTTGACTTCAACGTGGAGGCCGCAGGTGTGCCAGAGTTGACGGTGCCCGAGATGGAGAAGGCACTGGCAATCAACGGCAAGATCAGCCAGATTGGCCGCGCCGCCCAGCATGTGCCCATGTACCTGGAGACCTTCCAGGTGCGCCGCGCCCAATTCTACGGTGCCCAGGGCCACTCGGGCCATGAAACCTTCCCCAACGTTATTCGCATGGTGGCTTCAGGCCGTCTCGACCTGAGTTCGATAGTTACTTCCCGCTACGGACTGGAGGATGCCGTCGAGGCGATTGCCAAGTCGATCGATCGAGCCGACGGCAAGATCATGGTCAAGCCACAGATGAACGGGCGCAACGGAAACAACTAGACTCACAGGAGACTCTCACATGTCAACAAACGGAAAGATGCCCAAGGGTTGGATGGCTTCCAGCAATCCGACTGTCATCTTCGAAGATAATCGTATCGGCCACATGAAGAAGGATATCTTCGAGGCGAGTGAAGCGCAACTGGATGCCATTTTGGCGGAGTACGGCATGGCGTCCGGCAACGTGCCCCCGGTGGAGTGGAGCAAACCGGGAAGCTACCTTCAGATGATGACCCGGCGCCAGCTCATCGAGGAGCGACGCAAGAACGACATCATTCTGGTGCCCATCGGTTGCACTGAAAACCATGGCCTGCATCTGCCAAGTGCCACCGACACCTTATTCGTCAGCCAGATCATCGAGGGTGTGCGTCGTTACTTTCTTAAGCAGGATATCCCCGTGGCGCTGTCGTTGCCACCGCTTAACTTTGCCTCCCATCCCTACCATCACTACGGCATGCCCGGAACGGCTCCCGTCCGCGAGGATATCTCCCGCGAGATGTTGATCGATGTGATGCTGGGCCTGTGGAACGACGGTTTCCGCAAACAGATCTACCTCAACAACCACGGTCATCTGTGGATGCTGGAAAGCACGGTGCAGCAGTTCCAGAAGCGCTACCAGCTTCCTGGCATCTTCCGCGTCATGGATTGGCACCGGGCTGTGCGCGAATCCTTCTATACGGACGATCGGGGCGGCGACTACGGCAGCAATTTCGTTCATGCCGAAGAAGCCGAGACTTCCCTGGCTCTCTACCTCTTCCCTGAAATGGTGGAGATGGACCTTGCTGTTAACACCAGGGGCAAAGGCTATCTGCCCGAAGGGCACTTCGATACATCGGTGGACCCCTATCACCGGCCCGGTCGCTGGAGCGAGGGTGAAGGCCACTTTGCCATTGAGATCAGCGCCACGCCAGAAGGTGTGGTTGGCAATGCAGCCGATGCCACGGCCGAAAAGGCCAAACGCCCGCTGGCGGCCATCCTGAGCTACCTGACCATCCTCATCGAGGATATTCGGGAAACCTTCCCGCCCGGCACCTTGCCGCCGGTTGAGGAGGTCACCTTGCGCACTGCCGAGGAGATGGAGCCGTACCTGCGAGAACCACAGAGTGAGGGTTGGAAACCGGTTTACGCCCTGCCTCGCATCGGCCAGAGTACTACCTACTAGCGGATGCAAGCGACGTGCTGATCGGGCACGAAACCGGCTGACACCTGCACCTGTCTCCCGGTACGCCGCCCGACTGGGCCGCCTTTCGGCGTGTCGGCGTGCTGGCGTACCTCAGTACCTTTCGAGTCAGATTCTTGCACACTGTGCAAGAAAATTAGCCACGAACCTGACAAGAGATGTACCGCAGCACTGTCCTGCCCACTCCGGGGCACCTAACGGTGAGCGCAGTCGAAGTATGACGCAGATCGATCCAACCAAGATCGAAAAAGATCAGCGACCTCTGCGCCGAGGGTCTGCGTAACCAGCGTTTCTATGGCTTGTCCGGGTTAAGTGCAGTGCAGGTGAGCCTGGATTTCAGTGTCGTCGCAGGTATCAATCGCATCTGCCCCTTCCGGAATGCTGGCGCGAAGGATACTCGCTCCGCGGCAGAAACTATCAACAGAACCTGAGCAAGGGGTTGCTGAGAGACCGTCAAGCAACTCCTTGTTTTGTTGTGCCAGCCTGTCCCTCTTCAGATCACGCTTCCGGGAATCCCAGGGCTCATGGTATACTCTGGCGAACAAACTGAAGGAGGAGGTCGATTGAATATGGAGAAAGCGGACGTTATTCTGACGGGTGGTGTGGTACTTACCATGGATTCCGGCGGCGCGCTGTTTGATCCTGGCGCTGTGGCGGTTATCGGGAGCGATATCGTTGCTGTGGGTCCGGCGGAAGAAATCGCGGCCAGATTCGAATCTGAAGAGAGTGTCGACTGCCAGGGCAAGGTGGTCATGCCTGGTCTGATCAACGCCCATACCCATGTGCCCATGTCGCTGTTGCGCGGCCTGGCCGACGATTTGCGCCTTGACGTCTGGTTGATGGGCTACATCATGCCGGTCGAACGCCGTTTCGTACGGCCCGATTTCTGCTGGTTGGGCACCCAGCTGTCCTGTGCCGAGATGATTCGCACGGGAACGACTTGCTTTTGCGATATGTACTACCACGAGGAAGCTGTAGCCGACGCGACGGCCCAGGCGGGGCTGAGGGCCATCTGCGGCCAGACCATTCTTAAATTCCCGTCGCCCGATGCCTTGAGTTTCGAAGAGAGCCTCGCTCGTACTCGTGATTTCATTCAGCGCTGGAAGGGGCATCGTCTCATCACCCCGTCGGTTGCACCCCATGCGCCCTACACCGCGACGCCCGAGATGTTGCAGGAGTCGGCAGCGCTGGCGATAGCCTATGACGTGCCACTGCAAATACATGTTTCCGAGACAGCGCACGAGGTTGAGGAAATGCGGGCCACCACCGGTATGACACCCGTGCCCTGGATCAAGAATCACAACATTCTCGAGGCCAAAACAATCGCGGCCCACTGTGTCCATGTCAACGAGGATGAATTGCTGACATTGCGCGAGCACAATACGGGCATTGCCCACAACCCCACCAGCAACCTCAAGCTTTCCAGTGGATTCGCCCCGGTGGCCCATATGCTCGAACTGGGCCTCAACGTTGGCATTGGCACCGATGGGGTTGCAAGCAACAATGACCTTGACATGTTCGAGGAGTTGCGTTTGGCGGCCTTGCTGGCCAAGGGCGTAACCTTGAATCCGACGGTGTTGCCGGCCCGACAGGTCCTGGAAATGGCGACAATTATGGGCGCGCGGGCTTTACACCAGAATGAATGGATCGGGTCCCTCGAAGTGGGCAAAAAGGCCGATCTGATCATCGTCGATATTAGCACCGTTCATAATTCCCCTCACTTCCGGCGGGAAGAAGCTCAGATTTACTCGCAATTGGTCTATGCGGCCAAAGGCTCCGATGTGATGGATGTGATGGTCGATGGCGTGTGGTTGATGCGGAATCGCCACCTCCTTACGGTCGACGAAGAGATCCTGATGGCAGACGCAGGCAAGCTTGCCCGGAGAATCGATGCTTTTTTGATCGAAAGGGAGGAGAGTGCCCTGCGCAAACTGGCTGTGATCGGCGGTCTGGAGCCCAAGGAGACCTTCGAGGTTCAGGTAAAGTTCCAGGTTTCAGAGGAAAAAGCGTTGGAGATTGAAAAGGCGTTGACCGGACCCGAGTTTGCCATGGGCAAGTCAAGCCTGCGCCGGCAGTTTGATACCTACTTCATCTTCGACGACAAGTGGGCCAGCCGCATTCGCTACCGCGAGGACGAGGTGTTGGCCCGGGATAGCATGGCTCCTGTGCCAGAGGGAGAGGTAGAAGAGATCATTTCCCGGTTGACATTCACCAACGAAACCAAGGAACGCGAATACGCCAACTATGTAACCCTGTCTCGTTCCCACATGGATGCATTGGCCGACCGCAGCCTGCGCTTCTACCGGGAATACTTTAAGCCAGACGAAGAGCGGGAGGTGTTCAAGGAAAGGCGCCGTTTCCATGTGCGTTTTGGCAACACCGAATTCACCGTCAATATCGACCAGATGCTGCAACCGGAGATCCCCGGCAGAGTTGTGGAATTCAAGAGCCGGACGTGGAGCGCTCAGGACGCCGAGCGGAAAGCGGTGCTGATCGGTGACCTGCTCGATTATTTTGACATTGCTCAGGATAAATTGCTGCGAGAGGAATATCAGAGCCTGGCGGCAGATACGTAGTCCTGTTTCGTGATTTTTACGCTGTGAAGACGCGGGAGCGAGGCGCCCTGCTGGAATCCAAGAGGTTGATCAACTATGACTACTAGCGGTTTCCTGCCCGAGAAGGGCAGTGGTCCTGATACAGGCCAGTTAAAGTTCTCCATCGTGCTTTCCACCCATCAGGCAGAGTTCCAGGCTGTGGCGTTCAAGGGAGATTTTGAGGGCAACGTCAAACGCATTGCAGAATTGGGTTACGACGGCGTGGAGTTGGCTATCCGCGACCCGGAACTGGTGGACGCAAACGCGCTGATCGCCACCGTCAAACAGGTCGGGTTGTCTGTACCTGCCATAGGCACTGGACAGGCATGGGGCGAGGAGGGACTCTCCTTTACCGACCCCGATCCTCAGGTGCGCCGGGCGGCCGTAGAGCGGGTCAAGTCCCATGTGCCGCTGGCGGCTCGATTCAACGAGGCTTTCCAGAATCCGGGTGGAACGGCCATCATTATCGGGCTGCTGCGGGGGCTGGTGCGACCCGGGATCAGTCATGAACAGGCCATGGCATGGCTGGTTGAGGCGCTGCAGGAATGTAGTGCTGCAGCGCAGCCGGAAGGCGTGCAGCTCGCGCTGGAACCTATCAATCGCTATGAGACCACGCTGATTAACAATGTGGCCCAGGGTATGGCGTTGATCGACAAAGTCGATTCATCGGCCTTTGGCTTGCTGCTTGATACCTTTCATATGAACATCGAGGAACCAACCATCGAGGGCAGCATGCGCCTTTGCAGCGACCGCCTGTTCCATTTCCACGTGGCCGACTCCAATCGATGGCCCCCGGGCGGCGGACATCTGGATTTCGGCCATCTCCTGGGGGTTTTGCAGGAAATGGCTTACCAGGGATATGTCAGCGGTGAGTTTCTGCCCGAGCCCGATGGAGATACCGCGGCCCGCAATGCCATTGAACATCTACAGACGGTCATGCCCGGCTAAAGTCAGTCCGCGTCATTGGTACCACCACTTGCCGCGCTTCCAGGAGTAATCCGTTCATGGACATCCGCTACTCCATTATTCTGGGCTTTTTGGGCCAGTTGACCGACCGTTTTGCTCGCTATCACGAACCGAGAGAATTGGCAGAAAAGCTGCAACTTGCCGCTCAGATCGAGGGCGTGACCGGTGTCGAGCCCGTTTTTCCCTTTGATTTCCGCGACATAGACTATGAGTCCTTCCGCCAGCTTCTTGCCAAAAACAGCCTGGCAGTTTCTTCGATCAATGTGAACATCAAGGCTGAACCCAAGTTCCATCAGGGGGCTCTCACATCTGTCGACCACGGCATTCGAGCCGAGGCTGTCCAGTACCTGAAGACCGGCATGGACTGGGCCGTTGAACTGGGCGTAAACCTGGTAACAGTCTGTCCCCTCTCTGACGGCCACGACTATCCCTTTGAGATCAATTATGGAGATGCCTGGCGCTGGATGCTGGATTGCCTGGGTGAGGCTGCCGCCCATCGTCCGGATGTCCGCCTGGCGGTTGAATACAAGCAGAGCGAGCCGCGATCTCGTGTGATTATCCCCAACGCCGGGATCGTGCTTTTTTTATGTCAGCAGTTGGGCATGGATAACGTTGGCTTGACCCTGGATACCGGCCATGCCCTCTACAATGCCGAAACCCCCGCCCAGGTTATCCGTCTTGCTGCCGACGCCGGCCGGCTTTCCCTGGTACATATCAACGACAACTACCGCAACTGGGATTGGGATATGATGCCAGGCACCGTCAATTATTGGGACTGGCTGGAGACTCTCCTTGTGTTGGATGAGGTCGGCTACGATGGCTGGTTGGTTTCCGATGTATTTCCTGCCCGTACAGATCCATTGGAGACACTTTCCGCCAGCTATCGATCGATTCAGTACGCGGAGCAATTACTCGATGCGTTCGGGCGTGATCGGCTCCGCGGGATGACCCGCCGTCGAGAGGTCATTACAATCTTCGACGAGTTCCAACGGATGTTTCTCGGAAAAGGGACCTTGTGAGAAGGGGGGATCAATTCGCCGAGTCTGGACCCTATCTGGAAGTGATCCATAAGTACGGCCTGACCACACCTTATATCATCGATGCTGTGCGGCAGGTTATCAATCGCAAGTAGCACTTTTTTGCACCGGTGGTGCTCAGTATTCTCGCCATTCTGCGCCAGATCACAGGCGCCTGGCCGGCTAGGTGACCATGACGACAACAGAAACAACCATCGCCTCTGCATCTGATCGCATCAAGCGAACTCAAACTGCTGCCTACTTTGCTTCCTTCATCGTTTTGGGACTGGTGATGGCAGCCCTCGGTCCAACCTTGCCTGGATTGGCCGAGAATACTCGCTCAACCGTCGGGCAGATCGGTATTTTGTTTACAGCCCAGGCATTGGGTGTGCTGGTCGGGGACTTGATCAGCGGCCGGTGGTATGATCGGGCACCGGCCCACCCGTTCCTTGCCGTGGTCATGCTGCTGGTTGCGGTGACGTTGCTGCTGACCCCCATCCTCTCCAGCCTGCCTGTATTGGCTGTGGTCATGTTTCTTATGGGGATTGGCCTCGGGTCCACCGATGTGGGCGGCAACACATTGTTGGTGTGGGTCCATCGCGACGATGTGGGTCCCCGCATGAATGCCCTGCACTTTTTTTTCGGCCTGGGTGCGCTGCTCGTTCCGCTCCTGGTTGCCCTGGTCATCTCGACTACCGGTGAAATAACCTGGGCCTATTGGCTGTTGGCCATAATTGTTGTGCCTGCTGCCCTTATGTTCATGCGAGTACCAAGCCCAACTCGCCTTCAGCAGTCGGCTGAGGTGTCGACGGCTGAGGCGCGCTGGCTGCTGGTCTTCCTCATCGCCGCCATGTTCTTTCTATTTGTGGGCGCAGAGCTCTCGTTCGGCGGCTGGATCTATACCTATGCCATCTCCCTTGATCTGGCGACTGTCACCACGGCCGGGTACCTGACATCCCTGTTCTGGGGTGCATTGACCCTCGGCCGGCTGCTTAGCATTCCGATTGCTGCCCGGGTGCGGCCTCGCTATATCCTGATGGTTGATATTGCCGGCATGATTCTCTCCCTGGCTCTCCCACTGCTTGTGCCGGGCACCAGTTGGGCGCTGTGGCTTTCAGCCTTCGGGTTTGGCCTGTTCATGGCCAACGTTTTCCCCACACTGATGGTACTGGGCGAACATCATCTTACAATCACCGGCGGAATCACCGGCTGGTTTTTGGTGGGAGGAAGCCTGGGCAGCATGACTGTGCCCTTGCTGATCGGGCAGCGCTTCGAGGCTACCGGTCCCCAGGCAACCCTGATTGTTATTCTGGCGACCGTACTGCTGGCGGCGGTGGTGTTAGCTGCCTTCCTGGTGGCCGTGAGAAATCCTTCTGCGTCCCGTTGACAGGGATTACAGGTAAGACCCTGGCAACGCTCTAACCTGCATCTTCTCGTTCAGCCCGGTGCGAACTGGCCAGCCCTCCCACGATGTCCGCGTCCCAGGCAGCGGCATCTTCTTGAGGTTCCACGTGAATGGTTACGAAGGCATTGGACAGGTGTTCATCGATCTCGGCCTCGATGCGCTCCGAAAGGTCGTGGGATTCCTGCACCGTGGTTTGGCCGGGAACCAGCAGATGAAAGTCGATGAAGCGGCGGGAGCCTGATTTCCGCGTGCGCAGACCGTGATAGGGGATGTCGTCGCCAGCCACCTGGCTGATGGCGTCGCGTATCTGGTCTACCTCGTCCAGTGGCAGCGCCGTATCCATCAATCCTTGCGCTGAGCGGCGCAGCAGTTTGACGCCGGTCCAGATAATGTTCAGTGCCACAGCGATGGCCAGCAGTGGATCAAGCCATTGCCAACCCGTGAAGCCCGCCAACAATACGCCACCGACCACGCCTATCGATGTCCAGACATCAGTCATCAGGTGATGGGCGTCAGCTTCCAGCGCAATGCTGTCATACCGGCGGGCGGCTCCTATCATGACCCGGGACACGCCGAAGTTGATCGCTGATGCAATGAGGGCAATAACGGCGCCGATTCCCAGGTTTTCCAGCGGGGCTGGATTCAGGAAGCGTTGGACGGCGGTATAGATGATAGTGATCGCCGCGATCAGGATCAGCGCGCCTTCAGCACCGCTGGAGAAGTATTCAGCCTTGTCGTGGCCGTAGGCGTGCCGGTCGTCGGGCGGTCGATCGGCGATGCTGATGGCGGTAAAGGCAATCAGTGCCGCCGTCAGGTTGACTACCGACTCCAGGGCATCGGAAAGAAGGCCCACGGAGCCGGTCAGAAAATAGGCACCAAATTTGAGCAAGAGGGTCAGGAGGCCCGCACCGACTGATAAAAGGGCGACCCGCCGGACCGCGGACAGGTTATCCAACCTCACTGAGCTTCACCGGCCTGTTTTCTCGATAGGATTGCCAGGCAGCCAGACCCATCACCACGGGCATCCGGCCGTCGGTTCCTGTCACCAATGGTTGTCTGTCGGTCAGCACGGCATCGACAAAATCACGCATCTCCAGAAGAAACGACTCCGCGTAACGTTCCAGGAAGAAGTAGAGGGGCTTGCTGCGCTGAACCGCGTTGGCGTCCATGACCGTCACACTGTTGGGATAGTTGTTGGATGCTGACACATTGCCCAGCGATCCCAACAATTCCACCCGCTGATCGTAGCCATACCTGGCCTCGCGGCAATTGGCGATCGTGCCGATTGCTCCATTCTCAAATCGCAGCACGGTGAGGGTTGTATCCACATCCCCTGCGGCGCCGATGGCAGGATCCACCATGATACCTCCTGCCACAAAGACCTCCTCTACCTCGCAGCCCATCAGGTAGCGAGCCATGTCGAAGTCGTGAATCGTCATGTCGAGAAAGATTCCCCCTGAAACCTTGATATAATCGATGGGCGGTGGTTCGGGGTCATGGCTGGTGATATGAAGGAGTCGCGGCTCACCAATGCGGCCCTCAGCTACCAGATCGTGGACCCGCTTGAAGTTCGGATCGAAACGCCGGTTGAATCCCACCTGGAGCTTGACGCCCGCAGCCGTAACGGCAACGAGGGCTTGATCGATTTTCTTCAGGTCATGGTCGATGGGTTTCTCGCAAAACACATGTTTGCCTGCTGCTGCAGCCTCTTCTACGATTTGTGCATGGGTATCGGTGGCGGAGCAAACGATTACGGCATCGATGTCATCCCGTTTCAATAGATCGTGGTAATCCTCTACAGCGAGAGGAATCCGGAAGGCATCGGCGGCTCGTTGAGCAGCCTCCTGGAAGATATCGGCGACGGCAGCCAGATTTGCTTCTGGAATGCGAAAAGCCAGGTTCTCGGCGTGTAGGCGGCCAATCCGTCCGGCGCCGATGAGTGCAATGTTAATTTGGTCAGCAGGCATGGGTGCAACCTCCTTGAAATGGCATATTCTCGCGGGGAACTCTGCGGATTAAAGTGTACCATCACTTATGGGCAGTGTCCAGACCCTGTTCCTGTTGTCACGATCCTGCAATCTGCACTACAATGCCGTGCATGGTGATCATCGATATCCTGGCTCCGATTATTATCCTGGTGGCGTTGGGCACACTTCTGCACCGAACAGGTTTCCTCTCCAGGGATTTTTTCCGGAAGGCCAATCATCTTGTCTACTGGGTTGGATTGCCCAGCCTGTTGTTTCGCAAGACGGCCAATGCAATGCCACAGTTTGGCGCCGCTGTCAGCATTGTTTTCATGTTGTTGGCGGGCATGGTGGGTTGCCTGATCCTGGGCTATCTGGTGGCTGGGCGATTGGGGCTGAACAGACCGGCCAGGGCTTCGTTTATCCAGGGCACCTATCGCAGCAATCTGGTCTATGTGGGATTGCCAGTGGTGCTGTATGCCCTGGCGGCCTTTGACACCAATACACCCGAGACGGAAGCGCTGGCTTTGCTGGCTATTGCGCCTATGGTTCCCTTCTACAATGCTGTTGCGGTGATGCTCCTCCTTGGAGCCGAAGAGCGGCTGGAATTTAATGTTCAACAGCAGATGATCCAGATGCTACGAGGTGTGGTTACGAATCCGCTGGTCATTGCCTGTGTGCTGGGCGTGGCGTTTGCCTACGCTGGCTGGTCGTTGCCGTTGTTTGTCGACCGAACCCTCGAGGCACTGGGCCAGATGGCCTTGCCGTTGGCCCTTTTGGGCATTGGAGCGTCGCTGCGGCTACGGACGATCCGCGAGGGTGGCAGGGTGGCGCTGGCTGGCTCCCTGATCAAAATCCTGTTTGCCCCTCTGGTAGGATTGTTGGTCGCCCTGGCCGTCGGCATATCAGGGATAGAAATGCAGATAGGACTGCTCTACCTGACAATGCCAACGGCCGTCATGTCCTACGTGATGGCTGATCAGATGGGGGCTGATGGGAGGTTGGCAGGCAGCATCGTCGTCATCTCCACGGTCCTCGCGATGCCCGCTCTTTCGGTTGTGTTGGCACTGACCGCGTAAGGCACGGTCAAAACCCCATTTTTTGTGGTATAATTGACTTGTGCCTTTTTCAGCGAATCGGTATTGGTGAGACCGGTAAGATCGACAACAGGTGACCAGCCAGTCAGAAAAGAATGAATCGTGACTCAAAATCCTGTGGATACGGTCTCTGCCCTGATCGAAGAGAGTTACGCCCTGGAGCGGACAGGGCAGATTGGTCCCGCGTTGCGACGTGCGCGCAAGGCTCTGGAAGAGGCACATGTTTCTGGAGCAGATGAAGAGGTCGCCGCGGCACTGACTGGCGTCGCCCATTGCCAACATCACCTGGGTCATTACGAACAGGCGTGTGCCCTGGCTGAGCAAGCCCTGGCCCACACTTCCCCTGATTCGCGAGCCAGAGTCGATGCCCTGCGGATTTTGGGTAGCTGTGCCCACGAGTCCGGCGATCTCACAACAGCCGAGCAGTTCTTCCATTGTGCCATCGACATCGCCCGCGAACTTGGACACTACCATGCCTTGCAGAGCTGTCTCCATAGCCTGGCCGCCTGCGTTTACATACCGCGCGGCCAGTTCGAACTGGCCCAGGCCGCCGACGAGGAGTCGCTTCGCCTGGCGTTGGAATTGGACATGTCAGAGGTGGTCTGGTTCCCGCTGGCAACGATGGGCTGGGTCTACTGGGTGACGGGCCAGCGGAAGCGTGCCCTCGCGGTCACCGAAGAGATGCGCGGCTTCGTCCAATCGGGTTCTATGGCCGAAGGCTATTACTATTGCCTGCGGGCCGATCTGGCCCAGGATGGCGAAAACCCCGAATCTGCTCTGCCCCTTTACACCCGCGCCCGTGCCATTGCTGAGGTGATCGGCGACCCAGGCCTGAATGCTGAATTGCGAGTGGGGTTAAGTCGTTACCACCGCAAAACCGGCAATGCGCCTGCGGCCTACAACTGGGCCGACGATGCCTTGACCATCGCGCAACGCTCAGGGTGCCGCGACCTTCAAGGATGGGCGCTCATCGAGCGGGGGCGGGCTGCCTGGGAGATTGGCGATCTCACCCAGGCCGAGTCCGATCTGGTTACCGCCATCGGGGTGCTCACGTCCATGCAGGCGCATTATGACTTGGCGCGGGCCAATTTTCTTTTGGCTGCGCTCTACCAGCAACAGGGACGGCCCGAGGCAGAATCCATCTGGCTGGAGGCTGTCGCACCGATCGTAAATGGCGGATATGCCTTTCTGTTGGAGAGAGAACAGACGCTGGCCTTCCCTTTGCTGGCTCATTACCTGAACAGCGATGACCCGCACGTGGCAACCCTCTCCATCCGGTTATTGGATCACCTGATGTGCGTGCCCCCACCGCCCCTCCATGTCTATGCCCTTGGACGCTTCCATGTGCGGCAGGGCAGGCGCGCCATCCCGGACCAGACCTGGCGGCAGCGTAGAGCCGGGGAGTTGTTCCGGCTGTTGCTGGTCAGTTTCAATCGTACTGTTCTGCGCGATCAGGTTATGCATGCCTTGTGGCCCGACAAATCCCCAAGATCGGCGCAATCGCTCTTTCACCAGGCGACCTCGTCTCTGCGCAGGGCATTGGAACCCGATTTGCCGGACAAGTTCCCGTCCCGTTACCTGACCGTAGACGGGGGTCGAGTTACCCTCCAATTGCCGGAGGACTCGTGGGTAGATTTCGAGGCCCTCGAAAAACACATCGGAAACCAGGATTGGCAGGCGGCCCTGGAATGTTACCGGGGCGATCTGTTCCCAGGTGATCTGTACGCCGATTGGCCGGTGGCGCGGCGTGAGCGTTTGAAGCAACACGTCATCCGGGCGGCCCTGGCAATAGCGAAGGATGCACTGCCGGAGCACCCCGACAAGGCGTTGAACGCCAGCCGCCGTGTCCTGGCGCTGGAGCCGTGGCAGGAGGAGGCTGTGCTGTTGGGAATGAAGGCGTGCGTTGCGCAGAACGACCGTGCCGGGGCAATACGACTCTATCAAGAGTTGGAGCGCTCTTTACGGGAAGAACTCGCTATCATGCCCCAGAAGGGGGTACAGGACTATTACCGATCTGTGGTTTCAACTTGAGACCTGACATTGGGGGGAAAGCAACCGGTTACTCTCCCGTTGTTTGAAAGGATACTGACGAAGACCTTCGAGGATTTCAAACCTCGGAGGTCTTGTATTTCTGTCAGTAAAGTGTCAGTTCGGTCTGATACAAAAGAGGTATTTGGAGGCCCTATGCGCGAGATTCAGACGTTTGTTCTTCGACTGCTGGTGGATACAGATGAGCCGCACGCCCTGCGTGGCGTGCTGCGCGCTGTTGTGGACGACGAAGAACACTCGTTTACCGACGAAGAATCGTTGTTGCCGTTGCTGCTGCGGATGAGTCGCGGAACGGTAGGATCTCTTGCAGATTGTGATGGCCAGGAGAGTTCCCCACAGGACGATGATCAACCCCAGTAAGATGGTTCCCCTGAAATCTGGCATGCTATTCAAAGGAGAGCGAATCATGAAAATCCCAATGCGAATGACTCTTTTCACAGTTAATCTGGGCCTGTTGATGGCTGGGATCTTCATGCTGGGGGGCGCCGGTTTGCCAGAAGTTACCCTGGCCGCGCCCCAGGTCTGCGTGCCCGGCCCCCACAGCGGGATCATCACCGGTACACAGCAATGGTGTGCTGCTGATAGTCCCCACCTGCTCACCGCTGATGTCACCGTGCCCGCCGGGGTGACCCTAACGGTCGAAGCCAACGTGACCGTACAGGCTGCCAACTACGTGGAGCTTCTGGTGGAAGGCCACCTGGCAGCGCCGGGCACGCCCACCCAGCCCATCACTTTCACGTCGTCCACTGACAGCGGCCCCGGCCAGTGGGCCGGTATGGCCTTTGACGGCGGCACTGGACACATCAGCTACGCCACCGTGCGCTATGCCGGACATCGTAACTATGTCACCGACGCTGCCTTTGGAGCTTGGGCGCGCAGCAATATCGCTATCAGCAATGTGCTGTCCGGCGAGGTGCGCCTCGAGAATGTGACCATCAGCGATATCACCTCAACCAACCAGGATATGGGCATTTACGTTGGGAACAGCAACCTGGTCGTGACGGATTCGCTGTTCACCGGGATCGGCAACGGAAGTGTTTACGTCTTTCCCGATACCCCTCTCTACATCGCCGGGGGTGACAGCGAAGTGACCCTGTCCAACAATACTTTTACTGCCAACGATACCAACACCATCGTTCTGCAAGCGGGCGCCATGATGAACCACGACACGACCCTGACCCAGCAAAATGGCCTGGATGGGTACGTGCTGGAACAGGATTTCACAGTGCCACCCACCGTCACATTGACCCTGGAACCGGGCGTGACATTCATGAGTGGCCATGTCCACGGGGAATTTGTGATAGAGGGCCACCTGGAAGCCCTGGGCACACCGGCAGAGCCCATCACTTTCACCTCGCTGGCTGACAGTGCTCCTGGTCAGTGGACTGGCCTGGTGTTCGACGGTGGTACGGGTCACCTTCGCCACGCCACGGTGCGTTACGCCGGGCAGCGTAACTATGTCACCGACGCTGCCTTTGGAGCTTGGGCGCGCAG
Source organism: Chloroflexota bacterium (assembly GCA_034717495.1). Taxonomy (NCBI): domain Bacteria; kingdom Bacillati; phylum Chloroflexota; species Chloroflexota bacterium. The sequence continues at coordinate 39,648 of JAYELL010000013.1, forward strand.
CAATATCGCTATCAGCAATGTGCTGTCCGGCGAGGTGCGCCTCGAGAATGTGACCATCAGCGACATATCCATGGGCCCGGCCGAGCAGGAGATGGGCGTTTACGTAGGGAACAGCAACCTGGTCGTGACGGATTCGCTGTTCACCGGGATCGGCAACGGAAGTGTTTACGTTTTTCCCGATACCCCTCTCTACATCGCCGGGGGTGACAGCGAAGTGACCCTGTCCAACAATACTTTTACTGCCAACGATACCAACACCATCGTTCTGCAAGCGGGCGCCATGATGAACCACGACACGACCCTGACCCAGCAAAATGGCCTGGATGGGTACGTGCTGGAACAGGATTTCACAGTGCCACCCACCGTCACATTGACCCTGGAACCGGGCGTGACATTCATGAGTGGCCATGTCCACGGGGAATTTGTGATAGAGGGCCACCTGGAAGCCCTGGGCACACCGGCAGAGCCCATCACTTTCACCTCGCTGGCTGACAGTGCTCCTGGTCAGTGGACTGGCCTGGTGTTCGACGGTGGTACGGGTCACCTTCGCCACGCCACGGTGCGTTACGCCGGGCAGCGTAACTATGTCACCGACGCTGCCTTTGGACATTGGGCGCGCAGCAATATCGCTATCAGCAATGTGCTGACCGGCGAGGTGCGCCTGGAGAATGTGACCATCAGCGATATCACCTCAACCAACCAGGATATGGGCATTTACGTTGGGAACAGCAACCTGGTCGTGACGGATTCGCTGTTCACCGGGATCGGCAACGGCAGCTATTATGTCTTTCCCGATACCCCTCTCTACATCGCCGGGGGTGACAGCGACGTTTCGCTGATCAATAACACCTTCACTGCCAATGATTTCAACAATGTCGTTCTGCAAGCAGGCGCCATGATGAACCACGACACGACCCTGACCCAGCAAAATGGCCTGGATGGGTATGTGCTGGAACAGGATTTCACCGTGCCGCCAACAGTTACACTGACTGTTGAACCAGGCGTGACTGTGAAAGGGGGGCTGGAGAGCAATCGCGCTGAATTGCGAGTTGAGGGACACCTGGACGCCATCGGCACGCCGACACAACCAATTACCTTCACCTCTTTTTACGATAATGCCCCGGCCCAGTGGCCCGGTCTGGTCTTCGAGGGCAGCGCGGGCGCCGGCACGGGGCTTCTGCGACACGCCACCGTTCGCTATGGGGGAATCGGGAATAGCGTGCTGGACTCATCGGGTGACTATCATAGTGGCAGCAACATCACCGTCTCGAATGTGCTGACCGGCGAGGTGCGCCTGGAGCACGTGACGATCGAGGAGGAATATCACTGGGATGGCTGGCACCATTATGGGGACCATGGTCTCTATGTCAACGATGGGATTGCCTCCATCGCTTCATCGATTATTGAGGATAACTGCGATAGCGGCAACGATGACAGCGGTATTTACGTGGCCGGGGACAGCCGCGTGCTGATCGACGACAGCGTGATCCAGGCCAACATCGCCCCCGGTATTGTCGTCGAGGGCGATGTTGCCTTTGTCAGGGTAATGAGCTCAAATGTTGCTGGTAACGCAGGGGATGGCGTGCGCAATATCGGCGATGCAACGGTTATCCTTAGCGGCGATCCGGACGAGGGCAACGTCATCGCCTATAACCAGGACTATGGTGCCAATCAGACCAGCCTGACCGGCCTGATTATCGCTACCAACAATTACTGGGGAGACCCGAGTGGCCCCACGCATCCTGGAAATCCCGCAGGAACTGGGGAGCCGGTCACGGATCGCGTGCTTTACGATCCCTGGCTTACAGAGGTTCCCTCGGGCGCACCTCCCAACGATGGGCTGGTTCTGGCGTTTGGTCCCAGCGTTGTCAGCGCGGGTGAGTCCGTGAACTTTGGGTTCCTCGTACCCAACCTATTGCCCAACACGCTGGAAAATGCCGTCGTTGTGGCCCAGCTTCCCGAAGAGGCGAAACATGGTTTCAGTTGGCCCCGCGGCGAATACTGGGCCGATAGGCACCAGGTTGTATGGAAGCTGGGAGATGTGGCGCCGGGCGAGGAGGTTCACCTGGGCGTACAGGTGCATTATGTCTGGGGCATCGATCCTCACCAGATAACCTATTTGACCGGACTTATCGTGGCCGAAAATTTACCCAACGATCTGCTGGACCTGGACGAGTACCTGAACTATGAAGAGGTGACGATCACCTCCTTCGATGAGTTGAGCGAGCAGGAGCTTCAGGATATTCTCGATGTCGAACCAGAGGTGAATGCCCTGTTCATTGATTCCGAGACCCAGGGGTTTGCCTACTATGGCGCTGCCAGGCTCGAACAACTCAGCGATGGAACTGAGCAGCTATCGTTACCGATGATCGACAGGGCCAAATCGGGCGAGCAGATCTTCATCCACCAGGTCGTCAGTCAGCCCTTCAGATTTCATAATCTCCCGGCCTCGGTGATCGGCGATATTTCGGACGCAAGCTTTGCGCTGGACTACCAGACCAAATGGGTGGACATACTTGACCCATTCCTTGACCCACCCGCACTGCTCGTCCCGACTGGAGAGGCCAGGTGTACGGAGTTAACATGCGGCCAGTTCAGCTTCTTTGACTGCCTGCGCAACTGCCTGATCGATAACGTTCCGGCACGCCAGTTCAGCCCCTCCTATTCAGAAGCGTGTTTCGAGTGCTATCAGCACGGCGGAGCTGCCTGCAGCACGTGCGCTGCGCATATGGAAACGCAGCGCAACGATTCACTGAAGTACTCAACCCAGTGGTGTCAAGATATATGCACCCTTGATCCCAACAACGGCCAGTGCGACCCGGACCAGGAGACACGGGAATGCAAGACCAGCCACGTGGTCATGGTCACACCCTGCGGCGATGATTGCAAGTTTCGTCCTCAAGACATGTACTACGAGTCATGCCACGCCGGTGAACGGTGTATCGCTGGAGTCTGTGAACCAATCGATTACCCCGATACGATCCCCATCGAGGTCTTGGTCGGAGGCGATCCCAACGCCATGTATGGGCCTATGGAAGTGACCCCTAACCAGACCATTAGCTACGCGATCAGTTACGAGAACGTGGGTGAAGGCACGGCCTATGGGGTACATGTCGAGAGTCGGCTTCCAGAGGTGTTCGATCCGGACACGCTCCTAATTCACAATGATGGTGTCTACTTTCCCTCGACGCGTGCTTTGGTGTGGCAGGTCGGTGAGTTGGCGTCGCAGGCGGGCGGCATGGCAAGTTTCGAGGTTCAGGTTCCCTCTGACGCTATCAGCGGGACTATCATTATCGCCAATGCAACAGTCTACTTCCCCAGTGTGCCAGAAACGACGCCCACCAATGACGTGGTCACCATCGTGGGCGATGTGGTGGGGCATACGCAGCTAGTAGAGACGGTCGAAGGTACACCGGTAGCCATCACTCTCAGCGGCCACTCGCCCACGGGCAACCCGCTGACGTATGACGTTGAGCGGCAACCGCTGAACGGCGAGTTGAGCGGCGCCCCGCCCAACCTGACCTACACCCCGGCGGACAATTTCGAGGGGCAGGATAGCCTGTCCTTCCGCGTGGATGACGGCGTAAACACCAGCCTGCCTGCCGAGGTGAGCATCCTCGTAACCACGGGCGTTGAAACCATACCCCCGGAGGTGTATGCCACCTCACCCATCAGCGGTGCAATGGATGTCCTAGTGTTCGTCAGGCCACTGTATGACAACATCTACCAGCCAACGATCCAGGCATGGTTTACGGAGCCGATTAACGAAACCACGGTCAACACGGCCACCCTGACTATTCACGATTCCCAGGGCAACCAACTCAATGCCGACGTCGCATATGACGCAACGTCGAACCGCTCAAGCCTGTTGCTGCACGAAAGGCTCACCTGGCGCCAGATGTACACCGCTACCATGACAACTGGCGTGCATGACACATCTGGCAATCCCCTGGCCGCACCCTACGCGTGGGCCTTCACCACCAGGGCGCCCTGTTTCGACCTCGATGGCGACGGTGGCATGGACATCGTCGATATTATGGCCGTCGCCGGCCACTGGAACATGGACGCTGTATTGTTCCCGCAGTACGATCTGAACGGTGACGACGCCATCGACGTTTTGGATATCGGCCTGGTTGCCCAGGAATGGGGTGAACTCTGCCCGTAGTCATTATTGGATGCTTTTGAGCTTGTAGCCATTGCGTTATTTGATCACGCATGTGCGAAAACCTGCGGACACTACCCGTGGAGAAATCTTCTGATGAAACGAACACACCTTGCTATCGGGCTATTGGTAATTGGGATACTCCTGGCAGTTCCAGCAGCGGGATTGGCAGGGAGCGCTATTCGTTCGTGGCCGGGAGATGGCAATCCCCTGCCCGCAGCGCCAAACGATGGCTGGGCCATCGAGTGCGCCGATTGCCCGCATTACTTCACGACAGGAACCGACCGCAGCCTGCAGCTGGACAGCAACAGCCATCCCCACGTCACCTACGGCAACGATTACCTCTACCACGCCTGGCACGATGGCACAACCTGGCACATCGAGGTGGCGGACGATGCGCCCGGCGTGGGAACCTTTTCCTCGCTGGCCCTGGATGACGCCGGCTACCCCCACGTCAGTTATTACGACGACAGCAACGACGATCTCAAATACGCCTACCAGAACGCATCCGGCTGGCACAGCGAAACCCTGGTCACCAATGGCAACCCCGGCTACTACACCTCGCTGGCCCTGGACGGCGACGGCTACCCCCACATCGCCTACGGCGACAACACCGCCAGCCACCACGGCGCCTACTATGCCTACAAAGATGCCGCCGGCTGGCACTTCGAGACGTTGCAGACTGAGCACGTGGCGTTCTACGTTTCCATAGCGCTCGGCGCGGACGGATATGCCCGAATCGCCTACCAGGACAGCTACTGGCGTTATCTCATGTTTGCCTACCGAGATGCGTCCGGCTGGCATATCGAAACCGTGGACGACGGCTCTCAGGCAGGCGCAGGCGCCTCGCTGGCCCTGGATGGCAGCGGCTATGCCCACATCTCGTATGACAGCTCTGGGGCGCTCACTCATGCCTATCAGGATGCGTCGGGCTGGCATACCGAGCAAGTCGCGGCCAGCAGCGCCAGCGGCTCCATAGGCATCGATGGTTCAGGCTACGCGCATATCGCGGGCAGCAGCGGCGATCAACTCCGGTATTGGTATCAAGATGCGACCGGCTGGCATGGTGCGACCGTCGACAGCGGCACCAGCCAGTATTACTACTCCTATTCGCTAGCTTTGGACACGAGCGATTCCCCCCATATCATCTATGTCGATAATGGCAGCAGGGAACTAAAATACGCTATCCCGAACGGCGCCAGTTGGGACATCCAGGCCGTGGACGAGAGTGTGATGGTGGGCTGGGATGCTTCGCTGAACCTGGGGCAATCGGACTATCCCCACATCGCCTATCACGATCCCACCTATGGCCACTATTGGGTGAAGTACGCCTATAAAGACGCAACCGGCTGGCACACGGAAGCCGTTGAAACCGGGGCCTACGCCGTGGCCCCCGCTATCGCGGTAGACGATAACGACCACCCCCATATCGGCTATTACGCCTCAGTTTCCCCGAACACATACCTCAAATATGCCCACAACGATGGTGGTGGCTGGACGATCGAGACTGTGGATTCGAGCGCGGGCCAATATGCCTCGATTATCACCGATGACAACGACTATCCGCACATCAGTTACCACGGCTCCTCTGCGCTCAAATACGCCTATCAAGACGCGAGCGGGTGGCACACCGAGGTCGTGGATGGCGCCACCGGCTCCTATTCAGCCGGGCTATACACGTCGATAGCCCTGGACGCCAACGGCTATGCCCACATCAGCTACCTTGCAGGAGGAAACGATCTCCACTACGCCTACCTGGACGCATCCGGCTGGCACACGCAAACGCTGGAAACTGAGCACTTCGTGGGCATGAATACATCGCTGGATCTGGACGCGGCCGGCTATCCCCACATCAGCTACTACTACAGCCAGTATTGGAACGATTTCTGGACTCTCAGATATGGCTACATGGACGCTTCCGGTTGGCACTCCGAGGATGTGGATGGCGGCAAGTATTTCTCCTCCCTTGATCTGGACAGTAGCGGCTATCCACACATCGGCTACTACGCTGATGGCCTTCAGTACGCCTATCAAGATGCCGACGGTTGGCACATCGACGTGGTGAGCGGGGACGCAGGGAACTACGGCTCTCTGGCCCTCGCTTCGACCGGCCAGCCCAAGCTTTCCTTCTACGACGGCGTCACCAAGGACTTGAAAGTCGCGTCTCCTGGATCACCCTGCTACGATTTCAATTTCAACGGCAGGATCGACGTGGGGGACATCGAGATCGTGGCAAGCCACTGGGGGCTGGATCCCCTGGTGTTTCCCGAATACGATTTGAACGACGATGGCGCCATCGATACCTTGGACATCACAATAATCGCCCTTCAGTGGAACCAGGTTTGTTCTGGCTGAGGCAGATGAGGAGGCCGGAGGGAATGAAGCGTCTACGGGACTTGTTTGCTTCGGTGCTAGTACTTGCCGGGCTGGTCATCGCGCCGCCCGATGCCTGGCAAGCCTTGTCCCCCGCCCTACAAGCCCGCAGCGTCCAGCCGATCTCCCCCGCGGCCATCCACACAGCAACGGTGTTCGTGATCTCATTCCCAGGATTCGGCACTCCTCGTGACGACATCGATGCGCTGACCGCGGAGCTGATCGGCCTGTTCAAGCGCGGCAGCATGTACCACGGCTATAACGACCCCTGGACTGAGCCCTATCTGGCCTACGAGGTGTACGGAGGACTGGTCGTCGAAGACCCGGTGCTTCCCCTCGTGCTGCCTAACGGCATGGCCGATTATAGCAACATCTATGAGCGCTATGATCTCTGCCCCCTGATAGCAAGCGGAGAGGTGGACGAAGTTTGGATATGGATCGCCGGCGGCAATGGGATCGATCTGGCCCATTTCGGCGAATGGGTCACCACCGGGCCCGGCTGGCCCGGCGGCTTCTGGCCCACCCCCCAAATGGTCAACGCGCCCGACTGCGGCCAGATCGTGACGACCATGGCTTTCAACTACGAACGAGAAGTGGACGTGGCATTGGAGAGCTTTGTGCATCGCCTGGAGGGATTCTCCATGACCTACTTCCCCTGCGATTTCTATACCCACACCTGGCCCTGGACTGGCGCGCCGGCTGTATGCACGGGCCTCGTGAGCGATCGCTACGGCTACGTGGCCAGGCCCTTCGCCGGAAACAACGACGTCGGCGGTTGCGGTGACGCGCACCATCCGCCAAACATTCTCGATGATCGTGAGTACATCTACGACGATCTCACGGTCGTTCAGTCGACGTGCAGGGACTGGGGCCAGGACGGCTCGGCTCAAGTCAGCTCAGTAAACTGCACGGCCTGGCAATGCACTCATTGGGGCTATCACGTTTGGTGGATGCAAAACCTGCCGGGGTATGCTAATACCAATCGAGATCGCAATGGCGATCTGCATCCCAACTGGTGGGCATGGATATTTGGGCCGTGCTACGACTTCAATGGCAGTGGCGATGTGGGCATAGGAGATGTTCAGGCGGTGGCATCGCATTGGGGAATGGTCGCAACCTATCCCGGCTGGAATCCTCATCTGGACCTGGATCAGGATCGGGATGTCGACGTGTTCGATATCGCAACAGTGGCCGCAGAGTGGGCGCAGCGGTGTCCCAATTGATACACGTCTGGCAATCCCATGGTCGCCCCCTACACCTGGTCCTTCACCACCCGTGTGCAAAGCCGGCCAATCCCCTATCCATGGCCACGCCTGCGCCTGCGGGAGTTTCCCTGGCTTCCGGTGGCTATTCCGAATTGTGTGAGCAATTGCTGCCACCCGTCATCGGGCTGTGTCTCAGTTGGCGGTGACCAGTTCTGGGCGGCGCGGACCATGGCATCCAGATTCTCCGCGGGGGTGTCCGGGGAGATTCCTCCTCCCATCGAGAGAATCATGCCTCCTCCCGGCGCTGCTCTATCCAGGCAAACAGCCGAAAACTTGGACACGACTGCGGGGGACTGGCGCACGGCAACGTGCAGCGGTGGCACATTGCCCATCAGCGCAACGCGGTGGCCCATTTTGGCCTTTGCCCAGGCGATATCCGTCTGGAAAGCCCAGTTGAACACGTCGAAATTGGCGTCAGCCAGTGCCTCGAAGAGATGGGGGCAGGGCGTGTCGTTGTGATAGACCCGTACCATCCCTTCAAAATGATCAAATATCCGTCTAAGGCGGGGGGCAACGAACTGCTCGTAATGGGCCAGGGATACCATGCCGACGATGTCATCCAGCAGCATGATGCCCTCGGGCTCACGCAGTGTGTCCAGCTGGGCCTGCAACCAGGCAATGATCGTGTCGGTTACCTTGTCCAGGATCTGATGGATCAAGGCCGGTTCCTCGACGAGGCCTATCATGAGGGCAGGCAAACCCATGATCCAGCCGGCCGTGACCATGGGGCCACGGGCTGCCACCATGGGAATGTTCAGACCTTCGGCCTGTAACCGGGTTTCAGCGCGTTGATAGAGATGCAGGACCAGGGGCATCAGACCATCTTCCCTGACATTGGGCAGGGGAGCATCAGCCCAATGTCGAAGGTCGGTGACTACCGGCTCGATGGATGGTGGACGGTCGTGATGCCAGTGCATGCGGCAGCCAAAGGCCGACGGTTCGGCTGCCATGCCATACTCCACCCAAAAGCCGGGAATCCAGGCAACCTCGGGCCAACGCGTTACCAGGCCCAGATGGGTGTCAAACCAGAGGTCGGGGTCAAGGAAATAGTCCAGGGCATGAACGCCGGCATAGCCAGTTAGCCAGGGGCTGTCGACGATAAAGGCGACTGGAACTTGCTCGACCGGTTCCAGTCTCGCCGCCTGTTTGAATCGCTGCCATGGGGTGGTCATGGTTTGTTGCTCCCTGTTGAACAGTGAGAAAAAAAAAAGGGCTGTTTTGGCCGGCAGACTCCGGCATTATAGGAGAGCTGTAGCGCTGCGTCAAACCCGCGACTTGCCGGGATCTGTCAGTGCGCTCTTGACAAGACCGTTTTGGCAAGGTATCATATCGTTAGCGCTAACAACCGGTGCAAGCCCAGGCGAAGATTTCCCATGTCCAGTCGTGTCACGATGGCCGATGTTGCCAAAGAGTCTGGCGTCTCCTTGATGACAGTGTCCCGAGTCGTCAACAACAAGGGAGATGTCAGCGAAGAGACGCGTCGGCGGGTAATGGAAGTCATAGAGAGGCTGGATTTCCGGCCCAGTGGCATTGCCCGTGGCCTGGCAACCAGGCGCACCGGCACAGTGGGTCTGGTGGTTCCCGACGTCTCCAACCCCTTTTTTTCCACGGTTGCCCGAGGCGTTGAACGGGAAGCCGATGCCAACGATTACAGCGTTTTCCTCTGCAACAGCGACGAGGATCCGCAACAGGAAATCGCTCATCTCAAATCACTGGAGGAGAACCGGGTCGACGGTGTGATCATCTGCAGTTCGCGCCTCCATGCCGAGGACCTCACGAGCTTGCTCCACCGATACGCAGCAGCTGTCCTGGTCAATCGGCGGCTCGATCAGCATCGAGTCAGCACGGTGATATGCGATGACGGCGCCGGTGGTCAATTGGCAACGCAATTCCTGTTGGAAAGCGGTCATCGTGCTATCGGTTTTGTGGCTGGACCGCGCGCTTCCTATAGCGGGCGATCCAGAGTTCAAGGGTATCGGGAGGCGATGGCTTCTGCCGGCATAACCCCCGAAAACTCGTGGATTCGATACTGCCCACCGATGGTGGAGGAAGGACGTGAAGCATCCCTTGTTCTGTTGGCCGAGGTGCCCGAACTGACCGCTCTGTTTTGCTACAACGATCTGGTCGCGGTTGGCGCTCTGCAAGCCTGCGCGGCATTGGGTTACGACGTTCCAGATCGCATCGCTATCATCGGGTTCGACGATATTGCGTTGGCTGCGCTGGTAGACCCACCCCTGACGACCTGCCATGTACCTCGTCTGGAGATGGGTACCAGGGCATTTACACTGCTGCTGGACCAGATCAATGGCTGTACCGGTGGTTGCACTGAAGTACTGCTGCAACCCCGGCTCGTCATTCGGTCCAGTGCACCACTTCCGGATGGATCATCGCGCTCGACTTCCCTGCTGCAAACCACCCGGCCGGCATATCCAACTGCAGATTCACAGAGGAGGCTTTTATAAAGTGAGTTTCAAAGAAATCCAGCGTTAGTTTTTCCAAAGTCGTGGTCTTCGCCTTGGCAACGATGCCAGGGCCTAATAAAACTCTGAGGAGGAGTTCCCATGTCTACATCCACCCGTCGCAGTTTGTTGCTTGTTAGCAGCCTGCTGCTCATTTTTAGTATGCTATTGACCGCATGTGCCGTCCCTGCGGCTCCAGCTCCGGCGCCACCTGCGGAACAACCGGCCGTCGAAGAGCCTGCTGCAGAGAGCATGTACCAGGAAGCGCCAAAGCTGGCCGAGATGGTAGCAGCCGGCGAACTACCCTCAGTCGATGAACGCCTGCCCGGGGATGTTCTCGTGCAGGACGTCGCCGACGAGATCGGCACCTATGGTGGTACGCTTCGCCGTGCCTTCCTTGGACCATCCGATCACAACAACTACACCCGCCTGAGCTACGATGCCCTGGCACGCTTCTCACCCGACGGCGGCCAGGTGATCCCTCATGTCGCCAAGGGCTGGGAGTCCAACGACAACTTCACCGAGTGGACCGTCTCCCTTCGCAAGGGCATGAAATGGTCGGACGGAGAGCCCTTCTCAGCCGACGACATCATGTTCTGGTACGAGAACATCCTCCAGAACGAGGATCTGATGCCCAATGTGCCGCTCTGGATGCAGAACGCGGATGGCTCGACCGTCAAGGTAGAGAAGTTGGACGACAACACCGTTAAGTGGACCTACGCAGAGGCCAACACCGCCTTCCCGCTTAACATCGCCAACATGGATGGCGCCGACAAGTCGATTGCACTCCTGGCTTACGCGCCTGCCCATTACCTGAAGCAATTCCACCCGGCCTTTGCCGATGAGGCGGAATTGCAGGCCAGGGTCGAGGAGCGTGGATTCGAGACTTGGATTGAACTGTTCCAGGTCGAAGCCTTGCCGCATGTTAGCGGGAATCGACCCAGCACTGCCGCCTGGGTGCCCGTGGGCGGCTCTACAGTTTCCGACCAGGTTTTCAGGCTGAAGCGCAATCCCTACTACTTTGCTGTGGATGGCGAGGGCAATCAGTTGCCATACATCGACGAAGTAACCTTCACCTTCTTCGCGGACAAGGAAGCGCTGAACCTGGCCGCGGTGGGAGGCGAGATCGACTTGCAGGGCCGCCACATCAACATGAGCAGCTATCCCGTGCTCAAGGAAAACGAGGACAAAGGTAACTATCATGTGGTTACCTGGCCGACCTTTGGCGGCTCCGATGCGGTACTGATGTTCAACCAGACCTACCAGAACGACCCGGCAATCGGCGAGATCCTGCAGAACCGGGACTTCCGCATCGCTCTCTCCCACGCCATCGACCGTAACGCTATCAAGGAATCGGCTTTCCTTGGTCTTGGTGAGGCCCGCCAGCCCGTACCCTCGCCCGGTCATCCTTTCTATCCTGGCGATGAGCACGCCTTCAAGTACACCGAACTTGATATGGACACAGCCAATGAGTTGCTGGATGGTATTGGTCTGACGGAGCGGGATTCCAATGGCTTCCGGCTGCTTCCCAATGGCGAACCCCTGGACATCGAGATCCAGGTAATCCCTGCCTTTGGCAACTGGGCCGACGTCGGCCAGATTGTCGTCGACAACTGGGGAAAGGTCGGGGTCAAGGCGCACATCGAGATTCGCGAGCGAGCGCAAGGCTTCCAGATGCGCGACACCAACGACTTGATGGTCGAGATCTGGAACGAGGACTCAACGCCCTTCCCCTTCAGCGGCCAGCCCAAGATGGATCCCCGCAGTACGGTGGCCCTGACCTTCGCTCCGCTGGTCCGTAAGTGGTATCAGACCGGTGGCGAAGAGGGTGTGGAACCTACGCCCGAGATCGCCAAGATCGTCGAGATCATCGACGAGGGCAAGATCTCCGGGCCGGAGCGGCAGGTTGAACTGGCTCAGGAACTGTTCAGACTATGGACGGACAACGTCTGGGAGATCGGCACAGTAGGCCTGACGCCCATGATCCAGGGTGTGCTGGTTGTCAACGACAACATGCGCAATGTCCCCGACACGGCCGGCAACACCTGGCCGCTGCGCACGCCCGGCAACACCCGTCCGGAGCAGTACTTCTACGCCCAGTAATACTCGCCAAGTGACTGCCATCTTCCGAGGTGATAGCTACTCTTGAAATTTGCTTTCTCTCCACGTGTGCAGAAAGCCCCGATTTCTGCACACGTGGTCCCTTTTTGAGGTGAGCATATGCTCCAGTACATCGCAAAGCGACTGTTGCTCCTGCCGGTACTGCTCTTCATCTTCTCAGTGTTTGCCTTTATTATCATCCAGGCTCCGCCGGGCGATTTTGTGACCGGCTATATTGCAGAACTGGCAGCCTCCGGTTCAGCCGTTGAGCAGGAGCAAATCGATGCATTGCGGGAGCTGTATGGTCTGAATCAACCGGCCTATGTTCAGTACTACAAGTGGATGGGGCGCATCCTGTCGGGCGATTTAGGTGTCTCACTGGACTGGCAGAAACCGATCTCTGAGTTGATCGGTGAGCGTCTGACCCTGACCGTGTTGCTCGGTCTGTTCACTTTTGCCTTTACCTGGGCCCTGGCCATCCCCATCGGCATTCTATCCGCCACGCGCCAGTATTCATTCTTTGATTATTTTTTTACCGTCTTTAACTATTTCGGCGTAGCGACCCCCACTTTTATGACCGCCCTGGTGCTCATGTGGCTGGCCTTCTCCTGGTTTGGCGTCAGCGTCACCGGCCTGTTCTCGGCAGAGTACGTCGACGCGCCCTGGACCACCGCACGCGTGTGGGATATGCTTAAGCACATGTGGCTGCCCATGGTCATCCTGGGCCTGGACGGCACGGCACGGCTGGCTCGTATCATGCGAGCCAATCTGTTGGACGAACTCAACAAGCCCTACATGGAAATGGCTCGAGCCAAAGGGATGTCCGAATGGCGGCTGGTGATGAAATACCCGGTGCGCCTGGCCCTTAACCCATTGATCAGCACCATTGGCTGGTATCTGCCCCTTATTTTCTCCGGCAGCGTGATTGTAGCCACGGTGTTGAATCTTCCCACTATCGGGCCCCTATTGCTGAGATCCCTGACCAACCAGGATATGTTCCTGGCCGGCACTATTGTCCTGATCTACTGTTCTCTGGCCATCATCGGTACTCTCATTTCTGACATCCTGTTGGCCTGGCTTGATCCACGCATTCGTATGGAATAGCCTGCCCAGGTGAAATCGTGTTGACGCAAAACCTTCTTTGAGATCTATGCCAACAAGTTCAGATCCTCAGCCCACTACCTCTTTGGGCGACGATGTAATTCCAGAACCGATCGGTGAGCCGCCTGCTGATGTCTTGCCCAATCTGGCAGACGAACCCGATTCTGTTTACGTTGCAGCCAACTGGCAGTTGGTCTGGTGGCGGTTCAAGAAACACAAGTTGGCTATGGTGAGCGGCGTGATTGTCATTCTGATCGCCATTGTAGCCATTATGCCGGGTTTCTTCAGCACCCAGGATCCTCACGAGCCTGATGCCACTCAGTTATTCATTCCTCCCCAACGCCTGCGTTTTTTTGATGATGGCAGGCTTCAGCTCTACGTCTATGATGTTGTTGGCAAACGGAATCCCGAGACATTGCGCATGGAATGGCAGACCGATTACGAAAACAAGGTCTATTTGCAATTCTTCGCCACAGGTTTTTCCCATGAGATTCTTGGCCTGATCGAGAGCGACCTTCATTTCATAGGCCCAGCTGACCCGGAGGCCGAGGAAAGCTTTCACCTGTTGGGAACCGATCGATTGGGCCGGGATCAGTGGTCGCGTTTGATGTTTGGTACCCGCACATCGCTCTCCATCGGACTGATCGCGGTCGCAATCAGTACGGTCCTGGGTATTGTTTTGGGCGGCATATCAGGCTATTTTGGTGGCACTGTCGACATGATTATCCAGCGCTTGATCGAGATATTGCAGTCCCTGCCGGCGATTCCAATCTGGCTGGCGCTCTCTGCAGCTCTACCGCGCACCTGGTCTGTGGAGCGGACTTATTTCGCTATCACTATCATTCTGGCCCTGCTGGGCTGGACAACCCTGGCCCGTGAGATCCGTGGGCGATTCCTCTCCTTGCGCGAGGAGGATTTTGTAGTCGCGGCCAAGTTGTCCGGATCGTCGGAGGCGCGTGTGGTATTTCGCCACATGATGCCGACCATGTACAGCCATATCATTGCGGCTGTCACATTGGCCATCCCGGTGATGATCATCAGCGAAACCTTCCTGAGTTTCCTGGGATTGGGATTGCGACCGCCGGCTATCAGCTGGGGTGTGTTGCTTCAGGAGGCCCAGAACCTTCAATCGATCGCCCTGGCACCGTGGCTTTTATTGCCTGGTTTGGCCGTGATTATCACTGTGCTCACCCTGAATATCATGGGAGACGGCCTACGGGATGCTTCAGATCCCTATAGTCATTAGACAGTGGATGGCGTTCAGTGGTGAGCTGGATCAACCATCCACTGACCACTACTCACTACCCACTGACCCTTACCTACTGATTAACTACTCATGGACAACGAAAAAGAACCGCTTCTCTCGGTCCGCAATCTAAAAACCTACTTCATGATGGATGAAGGCACGGCCAAGGCTGTGGACGGCGTCAGTTTCGACGTCTACCGCGGCCAGGTGGTGGGCATCGTGGGCGAAAGTGGATGCGGTAAGAGCGTCACTATCAAATCGGTGCTTCGTATCGTGCAAAAACCGGGCGAGATCGTTGACGGCGAGATATTGTTCCGCCATCAGGAGTCGGACGGACATGGCGGATTCTTCTCCCAGACCGAGATCGTAGACATGGCGCAGATGGATCCGCAAGGCAAGGAGATACGTTCCATCCGGGGCGGAGAGATCGCGTTGATACCACAAGAGCCCATGGCTGCGTTCAGCCCGGTGCATACGATCGGTAACCAGATCGTGGAAGCTATCCGTTTGCACATGGATGTCAATGAGAAGGAAGCGGAACGTATCGCCGTCGAGCGTCTGCGAGAGGTCGGCGTTCCTGCCCCGGAGCAACGGCTCGAATCCTATTCCTGGGAGTTGAGCGGTGGGCTGCGCCAACGCGCCATGATAGCGATGGCCTTGTCCTGCAATCCCAAGTTGCTGATTGCGGATGAGCCCACTACCGCCATTGACGTGACTACCCAGGCCCAGGTTCTGAAACTGCTTCGCGGACTGCAGCAAGAACATGATATGTCCATAATCTTCATCACCCACGACCTGGGTGTCATTGCCCAGATTGCTGATTTCGTGGTAGTGATGTACCTGGGGCGGGTTGTCGAAACGGGGCCGGTGGATGATATTTTTCACAACCCGCAGCATCCATATACCAGGGCATTGCTTGAGTCGATTCCTACCGTTCATTCCGAATCAAAAGAGTTCTTGCCGACGATCGAAGGGTCGATTCCCCACCCGTTCCAGAGGCCGGATGGCTGCCCCTTCTATCCTCGTTGCACCTCATTTATGCCGGGCACCTGTGATAAGGGGACGCCCAGACTTTTGCCCGTCAACCAGAGTCAATCGGCCAGTTGCTTCCTCTACCACGAACTGTCGGAGCAAGTGTAGGAATTGGGCCAGGCCGATCGGGCCTGCCAGAAGGTTGATCTCCGAGAATGGTTGATTTTTGGCCGACAAACTCAGGGTACGTAAAAAAGCTGTGCTACCTGGTTAAGACCACGTATGACAAGCCATACTCGATCAATTGATTATCTGCTGAAGAGACATGTCAATTAACAATCCCAGTGAAAAAAAGCCGGTACTTCTGGAAGCCAAGGGCCTCAAGAAGTACTTTCCTATCAAGAAGGGTTTCTTCAAACGGCTCGTGGGCTACGTGCGGGCGGTTGACGACATAGACTTTTTCATCAACGAAGGTGAAACCCTGGGCCTGGTAGGTGAGAGCGGCTGCGGCAAGACCACGACGGCGCGGTGCATTCTGCGCGCCATCGAACCTACCGAAGGACAGTTGCTCTTTCGCACTGCATCAGGGGATGTAGTGGACATCGCCGTACTGCCTGAAAAAGAGATGAGAGTGTTGCGGGCCGAGATGCAGATGATCTTTCAGGACCCCTATGCATCGTTGAATCCCCGCATGAATCTCTTTGATATCGTCGGCGAGCCGCTTTTTGTTATCGACGGTATGACCGATCGCGAGGAGCGCACAGCACGGGTGGCAGAGTTGCTCCAACTGGTGGGGCTGCGGCCTGAGTATATGCAACGCTTTCCTCACGCCTTCAGTGGCGGTCAGAGACAGCGTATTGTCATTGCCCGCGCGCTGGCCTTGAACCCCCGCCTGGTGGTGGCCGATGAGCCTGTCTCGGCTCTGGATGTCTCGGTACAAGCGCAGGTGTTGAACCTGATGCTCGATCTACAACGGAAACTCAACCTGACCTACCTGTTTGTTGCCCATGATCTTAGCGTAGTCAAGCACATCAGCGACCGGGTCGCAGTCATGTATGTAGGCAAGATCGTCGAGATCGCGCCAACTATCAGCCTGTTTTACTTTCCGAAGCATCCTTACACGGCCGCATTGATGGCGGCAGTGCCTGTAGCTGACCCTCGCATCCGCTCAGCCATGACTCCTCTGGAGGGAGATGTGCCCAGTCCGGCCAACCCACCGTCGGGTTGTTATTTCCATCCCCGTTGTTCCTACGCGATCGATATCTGCTCCACCGAAGCTCCGGTCCTGGAGGAGATTATGCCTGACCACTATGTCAGTTGCCACCGGGCTGCCGAGTTGGACCTCGCTGGTGTCGATGAACTACCCAGCGCCTGATCCAGTTTCACAACGAAAACCCTGCAAGCAGAATTTCGAGAGGACACCATGAACGGACGAGAGCGAATCCTGGCAGCATTTCACGGCAGACAACCCGATTTTGTTCCCTTCGCACCCAATATCTATCAGTGGTTTTTTGTGAACCACCGGCAAGGTACACTGCCTGTTGAAGTGGCTGATGCCATGCATCCATTCGATGTGTTGCGCCAATTAGGTGCGGATATTCTGGCGCGATGGGACGCACAGGGGTTGACGAGAGCAGTTTACTCGGATGGTGAATTCACAGAGGAATGGTCAGGTGAGACCGAATGGAACCAGCCGATGGTGACCGCGTTCAATACATACCCTCCCCGCTGCACAGAATGCCGTCGCACCTTCAGGTCACCTCATGGCACGTTGACCAACAGATGGTTCTTTAGCGATCAGGCCGTCGCCGACTTCGAGACCGATCATTGGTGGACCAGCTGGGATCAGTACGAGGCTATCCGTTTCATGTTGGAGGCCAGGGACTATGTTTTCGACGCCGACAAGTTCGATATATTGGTGGAACAGGTGGCTGATGACGGTGTTTTCATGGTAAATCTCACCGAGGTGCCGCTGAAGACATTGCACTGGCTGGCAGGCGCTCAGAATGCCACCTATTTTCTGATAGACCATCCGGCAGAGATGCAAGTGCTTGCCCAAATCCAAAAAGAGAAAGTCCTGGATTTGCTGGAGCGTATCGTCGATCATCCAAGTGCAGAGATCTTCATAACCCACGACAACCTGGACACGGCCTTCTTCCCACCCTATTTCTACAAGACATATTGCCAGGACTTTTTTACTGAGGTGGCCGAGATCGTCCATAGTCGAGGAAAGATTTTTGTCTCTCATGCTTGTGGACGCTCGCGGAAGCTATTGCCGCTGGTGGGACAGTCCAGGATCGACTGCCTGGAAGGCATCACACCGCCGCCTGCTGGTGACGTGCAATTGGGCGAGGTGCGCGAGATGGTGGGCTACGACAACTTCACTGTCAACGGCGGCATGGATGCCGCGCGGCAGGAAATTGGGCAGGACGCGGAGGAACAGCTCCACGCCTATACTAGCGATCTGTTTGAGTCGATGGGCGACAAGCGGCATTTCATCTATGCATCAAGTTGCAACACCTCACCACTGACACCCTGGCGAAATCTGATGTTTCTCCGCGACGCGGCAAGAGCGTACGGTCAACTCTAACAGAGGTTGCGACATTCACGCGCTGTGCAGCCAGAAAAACCATGCGTGGTACACGAAGAATCAGAAGGAGAACCATAATGGCCAAGAACTATCCGGAAATATTTGAACACCTGCAGAAGAATATGGGCAAGTTCAGCGAGGACCTGGCGGGGCCTATGCGCGGCTTTGGCGTTCTACACAGAAACGCCGTGGCTGATGGCGCGCTAAGCACCAAAACCAAGGAGTTGATCGCCCTCAGTATTGCCATCTCGGTGCGCTGTGATGGCTGTATTTCCTTTCACGTACACGGTGCCCTTGAAGCGGGTGCAACCAGAGAAGAGATCCTGGAGACCATCGGCGTAGCCATTATGATGGGCGGTGGACCGGCCGTGATGTATGGTGTTGACGCCATGGAGGCAGTGGATCAATTCCTGGCGGCCGACGCTTTGTAGTTATCTCGATACCTTCCTAACCACAGGGACAACGTGACATGAAATACGTCTTTGAAACCGAGAAACCACGCCGTTACCGCTTTCCGACCCATACCAACTATCTTGTGATGGATCGTTCCGAGGCTACCACCAGCGAGGTCTTCATCGTGGAGATCGCACCGGGCGAGGCGCCGCCACTGCACCAGCACGATGACATGGAGCAGGTTTTCTACGTGACCGGATAGGATCGCACATGTTACCAATCGACGTTCGTTTTGTGGATCTGCTGGCCATCTATCGAGCCGAGTTGCTCCAACGGGTCGTGCCCTTCTGGTTGGATCACGCCATCGATCATGAATACGGCGGGATTCTCACCTGCATTGGCGACGACGGACGGATATTGAGCAGAGACAAATACATGTGGTCGCAGTTGCGCGCTATCTGGACCTTCTCTGCCCTGTTCAATCGAATCGAAGCCAACGCCGGGTGGCTCGATGTCGCCCGGCATATCTTCGATTTCGCGAAGCGATATGGCCGCGACGATCAGGGTCGCTGGGTGTTCGCCGTGGACAAAGAGGGCAATATCCTGCAGGACGCCAACAGCATTTACGCCGATGGCTTTGCCATCTACGGGCTGACCGAATATGCCCGCGCCACGGGGGACCAGGAGGCCATCGATCTGGCCCTGGCTACCTACGACAATGTCCAGCGGCGCCTGGCCGTGCCCGGTTCCTACCAGACCGAGCCCTATCCCCTGCCTGAAGGGGTCAAAGCCCACGGCGTGTCGATGATTTTTTCCCTGGTGTTTTTCGAACTGGCTTGTTTGCTGGATGACAAGGCCATTCTGACAGCAGCCCTCTACCACGCCGGCCAGGTGCTGGATGTCTATCGCCGCCCGGAGCGCCGGCAGCTTTTTGAGTTCACCCGGTTGGATGGCTCGCTCATTGATTCACCCCAAGGCCGCGCGATCGTGCCCGGTCATGCCATCGAGTCCATGTGGTTCATGGTCCACATTTTCCGCGAGCTGGGAGACGAGCAGCGCATTCGCCAGGCCATCGAGTGCATCAAGTGGCACGTCGAACTGGGCTGGGATGAAGAACAGGGCGGCCTGCTGCTGGCCCGTGACGCCGCAGGCAGCGAGCCCTGGTGGGCCTTCGCAGACAGCAAGCTCTGGTGGCCCCACACCGAGGCCCTCTATGCCCTGCTGCTGGCCCATGAGCACTCTGGCGAAGGATGGTGCCTGGATTGGTATCGCCAGGTCCATAATTATTCCTTTAGCCATTTTCCCGTGCGAAAATATGGCGAGTGGACCCAGAAACTGGACCGTCAGGGCCGGCCGTTTGCAGAAACCGTGGCGTTGCCGGTCAAGGACCCCTTTCACTTGCCCCGGGCGCTGATCTACGGTGTCGACGTGCTGGAACGATTGGCGGCGGCGCAAATGTCATCGGTAAACGGATCACCGATTACGGATAGCTGATAATCGATCATGATCTCACCCAACATTCTTTTCCTCCATACCCATAACACCGGCCGGCATGTGCAACCCTATGGCTATGCCGTGCCGACGCCCAATCTCCAGCGGCTGGCGGAAGAGGGGGTTCTATTTCGCCAGGCCTTCAGCACTGCTCCCACCTGTTCTCCAAGCCGGGCCAGTTTCCTTAGTGGGTTGTATCCCCACACCTGTGGGATGTCAGGTCTGGCGCACCGCGGGTTCAGGATGTCTGACTATCGGCAGCATCTTGTCCATGGGTTGAGTAAACATGGTTATCACACCGTTCTATCGGGAATCGAGGCCACGACCCTGAATGTGAGCGAGATCGGGTACGATCAGATTCTATCTGACCTGGATGTGAACTACCCGCACCAGACCAGGCCATCTGATCCAGCACAGGCGGCTGCTGACTTTCTGACAAACTCGCCTCCTGAGCCCTTCTTTCTGTCAGTGGGGTTGGAGGAAACGCACCGGCCCTTTCCACAGGCTGATTCTGGCGCCTTCGTCGCTGAAGATCCGCGCTACTGCCGCCCTCCCAATGCACTGCCAGACACATCCGAAACTCGTCGAGATATGGCTAACTTCAAGGCGTCGGCGCGGATCATGGACCAGAAGATCGGCACTGTGCTGCAAGTGCTTGAAGATGCAAATCTGGTGGACGATACGCTGGTTTTCTGTTTTTCTGACCATGGCCTGCAGTTCCCGCGTCACATGGCTACTCTTAGCGACCGGGGTATTGGCGTTTTCCTGGTTGTCCGCGGCCCAGGAGGATTCCAGGGTGGTCAGGTGATCGATGCCATGGTAAGCCTGATAGACATGGTCCCCACGGTGTACGATCTGGCGGGGATTGCGCCAACCGATCGTCTGCACGGCAAGTCGCTGCGGCCTTTGGTGAACGGCGAGGTCAGCCAACTGCATGAGGTCATCTTCGCCGAGTCCAGTTACCATGCAGCCTACGAGCCCATGCGTTGCATTCGGACCGAACGCTACAAGTATATCAAGCGCTTTGACGATCGAGACGGGCCGGTGCTTGCCAACGTGGATAGGTCACCCAGCAAAGATGTCTTGCTCGATCATGGTTGGGCCGGCCAGCCCTGTCCCAGGGAGATGTTATTTGATCTCGTCTTTGATCCCAACGAAACCTGTAATCTGATCGAGCAGCCCGAATTGGCAGCCGTAGGTAGTGATCTGCGAGCCCGACTGGCTGCGTGGATGGCGGAAACCGGAGACCCTTTGTTGACCCAAACCATTGTTCCCGCGCCGCCCGGCGCCCGTATCGACGATGCGGATGCTGCCGCACCCAACACCGTGCTGTATCGATTGGAGGAATGAACCGACCATGACCCTACCCAACCTGCTCTTCCTGATCACTGACCAGCAGCAGGCCGCTACGGTTGATCCTGGCTCCATTTGTCGGACGCCAAATCTAGACCGGCTGGTGACTGAGGGTGCGTACTTCAGCCGCTGCTACACCGTTAATCCGATCTGCTCACCGGCCCGCGCCAGCCTGATGACCGGCTTGTTCCCCACCAGTCATGGCATGGTGGATGTGACCCATGCCGTGGAGCCTTACCGTGCACAGCTGTGTGATGGGTTGTCTTTCTGGCCTCAAGCATTGCAGTCCGCGGGCTTTCATACGGGTTATTTCGGCAAGTGGCATGTCGAACGCAGCAATCGCCTGGAGAAATTCGGCTTCGATGTCTACGACGTCGAGCGCTATCATCAGTTGGCGGGCCTGGTCGAACGGGATGATCAGATGTCGCCCCGTGGCGTGGTCCATCAAAAGGGCTACAAGGATTTTCTGCTGTACGGCGTTACCGATCAACCGGTCGAGCAGACTCCTGAGTATCACCTCTATAGCAGCGGTATCGAGTTCCTGCGGCAAGCCAGCCAGGAATCGCAGTCTCCGTGGGCTCTCTTTCTCAGCACAGAGGCGCCCCACGACCCCTATGTCGTGCCCAGGGCATACTACGAACGGTATGATCCTTCCGCCATACCGCTGCCAGCCAGCTTCGACGACGATCTTGGCAATCGACCCGCGCTCTATCGCCGCATTCAGCGGATCTGGCAGGAATTGGACCGAACCCAGTTCGCCCAGGCTATTGCTTGTTACTACGGCCTCTGTTCGCTGGTGGACGACCAGGTTGGACGCCTCTTGTCGGTTCTGGAGGAACTGGGACAGCTGGAAAACACCATTGTTGTCTTCACGTCCGATCATGGGGATTACATGGGCGCCCACCGCCTGATGCTCAAGGGCATTCCCGCATTCGAGCAGGCCTACCGGGTGCCGCTGATTATCCGGGGGCCGGGCATTCCGGCCGGGAAATCGGTGTAGGAGATCGTTAGCCTGATCGATCTGCCCCGTACCCTCACCCAGCTGTTGCTTGGCGAGGATTTTCCCTGCCAGGGCCGGTCATTGCAGCCACTGCTTCAATCACAAGATGCACCATGGTGCAACGAGGCTTATGCGGAGATGCAGGGACAGCGCTTTGCCTATCAGCAGCGCGTGCTCTGGCACGATAACTATAAGTACGTTTTCAACACCTTTGATGAGGATGAACTGTACAACCTGGCCGACGATCCCCATGAACTGTGCAACCAGGCCGGCGACCCACAGAATCGGCCTGTATTGGAGGAGATGGCTCGTCGCATGTGGCAGATCATCCAGGAGACCGGGGACTCGAATATGTTGAAGGCGCAGTATGGCATGTTCCGTTTTGCCCCGGTCGGTCCTGAGACGGCAGATGGCGGTCAGAGGACGACAGACCGCGGACGACAGACCGCAGACGACTGGTGATGGTCGGTGGTCAGAAGACGACAGATCGCAGGCGGCTGATGGTGGTCAGTGAACGGTGGCCTTCCGGCGGCGGTCAGCAGTCATAGGTGATGCTATGAAAATGGAAGCAGCCAGACAACTTGCCGAACCTTTTACCCTGGTGAATGGCGAGATTGTGTTTCCCGACAGCGTTGCGGTCGGGGAAGCAGTGATCGTGCGCGGTGATAAAATTGAAGCCATCGTGCCCGTGGGCCGGCTACCCAAGGCTATGGCGCGCGTCGATGTGGGTGGACGGTTGATCACGGCAGGGTTGATCGACATCCACACCCACGGTGCCTTGGGTCATACCTTCAACGAAGCGACAGCCGAGGCCTTCGAAACCATCACGGTCGAAAACGCCCGTCGTGGGGTGACTTCTCTGCTGGCCACGCCCGCCACGGCGCCCATCGACGATCTGGTAGCCTGTTTGACATTCGCCCGAGGGTGGATGGGCGAGCCGTCCGCAGGTGCCCAGGTGCTCGGCGTCCACCTGGAAGGCCCCTATTTTGCCCTGGAACAGGCAGGCGCCCAGGATCCCGCCAACCTGCGTAACCCCGACGATGGCACTCCTGACCTGTTGTTGGAACACGCCGATGTGATCGAGATGATGAGCTACGCGCCGGAACTGCCCGGCGCCCTTGAGCTAACCGCCCGGTTGGATGGCCTGGGCATCGTACCCGCGGCGGGCCACAGCATGGCCCGTGATAGCGACGTACAAGCAGCCATGGACCGGGGTCTTCGACATATCATCCATGTCTGGAGTGGTCAGTCCACAACGGTCCGGGAAGGTCTATGGAGAAAGCCTGGTCTCCTGGAGGCCAGCCTGGCCTTTGACGGTTTGACCGTGGAGATGATCGCCGACAACAAACACCTGCCAGCCACCTTGATGAAGCTGGCCTATAAGTGCGTTGGACCAGATCGCCTGTGCATTGTCTCCGACGCCACCAGCGGCGCAGGGTTGCCCGAGGGCAGTCGCTATCGAATGGGTGAGATGGTGTACGAGGTTGAAGGCGGGGTCGGCGTGATGCTGGATCGCTCCTGCTTCGCGGGCAGCACTACCTTGCTTGACCGGATGATACCGGTGCTGATCGATGCCGTCGGCGTTCCCCTGGCCGAGGCTGTCGCAATGGCAACCCTCAACCCTGCCCGCGTTATTGGCATAGACGACCGCAAGGGCAGCCTGGCACCGGGCAAGGATGCCGATATCAGCATCTTCGATGACGACTTTATTGCCTGGCGTACCATGATCGGTGGGCGTTGGGTTTTTCCCAGTAATCGGTAAACGGTATTCGGTAACCCGATTTCCAATCTACCAGTTCACCAATCTACCTACCTACCAATTTACCAACCTAACCTAGCAAATCTGGAGCCAACATGTCAAACGCACCCATAAGGGAGACACAAATCAAAAACCTACCCATCAGCATCTACGAGAGCAACGAGGCGATGGGGCGGGCCGCCGCAGCCGAGGCTGCCATCATCATCAGACAGGCCATCGAGGAAAAGGGCCGGGCCAATATCATCGTGGCTACCGGCAACTCCCAGCTTAGCTTCCTGGCCGCCCTGCGCGGGATGCCCGCAATCGACTGGTCCAAAATCAGCGTGTTTCACATGGACGAATACGTAGGCATCGATCCGCAACACCCGGCCAGCTTTCCCCTGTTTTTACACAGGCATCTGGTCGATCATGTCCAGCCCGGGGCGTTCTATCCGGTCGGAGGCCGGGCCGACGATACCGATGCCATCTGCAGGGACTACGAGGCACTACTGCGCTCGAATCCGGCCGACCTGGTGGCCATGGGCATCGGTGAGAACGGACACATCGCTTTCAACGACCCACCCTACGCCGACTTCGACGACCCGGTTTGGGTCAAGGTGGTGAAACTGGATGAAAAATCCCGGCGGCAGCAGGTTGGTGAAGGGCATTTCGCCAGCCTGGATGAGGTGCCTACCCACGCCGTCACGCTGACCATTCCGGCTCTCCTGGCACCCGAAAACGTGTTGTGCATCGTGCCTGAAGCACGCAAGGCCGAGGCCGTCCGCGATGCCCTGCGCGGCCCCATCACCGAGGATTGCCCGGCGTCCATTCTGCGCCAACAACCGAACGTGCATCTCTTTTTGGATGCAGATGCGGCTGCATTGGCATTTCCCGTGGACGCATGATGCCGGAGGATAGATGAATTCACGACAACGTCTCTTAACTACCCTCGATCACAGGGAGCCCGACCGGGTGCCCTTCGACCTGGGCAGCACCCAGGTTACGGGCATCCATGCGGTGGCCTATCGTTCCCTGCGACAGGCGTTGGGGTTGCCCGATGTCGAGCCTGAGCTATGTGATACGATCCAGCAGCTCGCGCTGCCCGATCAAGACCTGGTCCAGCGGCTCGGGATCGACACGCGCGGCCTTTACCCGCTCAATAGTCATAACTGGGGCGGCACCACGAAGGACCACGGTGATCACTGGCTCTACCGGGATGAGTGGGGCATCGTTCACCGGCGAGAGAAGCCAGATGGTCTCTATTTCAGTATCGTCCAGGTGCCATTGCCCCAGTCCGATCTGACGGCCAAGAATATCCAGGACTACCCCTGGCCCGACATGGGAGGCCGTTGGCGGGTGGCGGGGTTGCGGGAGCAGGCAGAGCGCTTGCGGGCAGACGGCTATGCCGTGGTGCTCAAGGATGCCTTCGCCGGCATCTTCGAATTCGCCCAGCGCATCGTCGGTATGGAGAATCTCTTGATGATGATGGCGCTGGACGAGTCGCTGGCCTGCACGCTGTTCGATGCCATCCTGGCATTGAAGCTGGATTACTGGCAAACGGCGCTGGACGAACTGGGAGACCCTTCGGCAGGCTCGGGAAATAGCCTGGTCGATGTGGTTAGCTATGCCGACGACTATGGCACCCAGGTGTCCCAGCTCATCTCGCCGGCCATGTTCCGCCGGCAGTTGAAGCCGCGGGTCAGACAGGTCTTCGAGCTGCAGGCCAAGCTTGCGCCCCATGCCAAACGCTTTTTCCACTCCGACGGCAATGTACGCCCCTTACTGCCCGATTTCATCGAGATGGGCGTGCAGATCCTCAACCCCATCCATATCCGCGCGACCGGCATGGACCCGGTCGCTCTCAAGCGGGATTTTGGCAATGATCTTGTGTTCTGGGGAGGTGGGGTGGACACGCAGGGCGTGTTGCCATCAGGGACGCCTGAGGAAGTCAAGGAGGACGTGCGGCGCAACATCGAGGCGCTGGCTCCCGGCGGGGGCTATGTCTTCAACACGATCCACAACATCCAGGCCGACGTGCCACCGAAAAACATCATTGCCATGTGGGAGGCGTTGCGGGAATATGGTGGTTAGTGACCACAAAGCCCCAGGGCGAAGTGTTGTGGCGCGGCAAGTGGGAGGTATCCATCGCGGCCACTCACCGCCCACCGCTTTCCACTATCAACGGAGTCATCATGAATTACAAAAAGCTTGGACACACGGACATTCTTGTTTCCCCGGTGGCCCTGGGCTGCTGGGGCTTCGTGCAGGATTTTCACTGGGGGGCTCAGGAGAACGCCCAGTCCATCGCGACCGTCTACGCAGCCCTGGACGCTGGCATCAATTTCTTCGATACGGCGGAGGCCTATGGAGACGGTCGTTCGGAGGAGGTGTTGGGTAGGGCATTGGCCGGTCGGCGCCACCAGGCTGTGGTTGCCAGCAAGGTCAACGGCGAAAACCTGGCTCCCGCCGATCTGCGGCGGTCCTGCGAGGCCAGCCTGCGCCGGCTCGGCACAGACTACCTGGATCTCTACCAGATTCACTGGCCCAACCTGGCGATTCCCCTGGCTGAAACCATGGGCGAGCTGCAGGAGCTGCAGGCCGAGGGCAAGATTCGGGCCATTGGCGTGTCGAATTTCGCGGTGGCCGGCATGCAAGAGGTGCTTCCTCTGGGTAGCATTGGGTCCAATCAACTACCCTATAACCTGCTCTGGCGCGCCATCGAGTTCGATATTCAGCCGATTTGCCAGCAGCGAGGGGTGGGCATTCTCTGCTACAGCCCCTTGATGCACGCCTTGCTGGCCGACAAGTATCCTACGCTGGCCGACATGCCCGACAGCCGCGCTCGCAGCAGGCATTTCTCCGGCCAACGGGCCCAAACCCGGCACGGTGAGGCAGGTTGCGAGGCTGAAACCATGGCAGCACTGGCGCGGATTCGGGAGATATGCCAGGAGATTGGCGAACCAATGGCCCATGTGGCCATCGCCTGGCTCATGCAACGGCCGGCCGTAACAGCGGTCATCGCCGGCGCGCGCCGGCCCGAGCAGGCGGTGGACAACGCCGAGGCTGCCCGGTTGGTTCTCAGCCCGGATGTCGTGCAGGCACTGGACGACGCCACAGAAGAGGTCAAACAATGCCTTGGGCCCAACCCAGATATGTGGCAGTCGCAGTCGCGGTTTTACTAACTGGAGTTACGCAGGTAACAATGTGCTCAGAAGGCGGCGGACGGCTTTCAGAAGACCGCAGACGACGGACGGCGGACCGCTTCCAGAAGACGGCGGTCGGTGGTCCGTGGTCGGCAAGGTAGCGCTCTAACTGCGTAACATGAGTTACTGAAGAGGATTCCATTATGAAAGTTCTGTTCATTGGCGGCACCGGTATCATCAGCTCGGCCTGCACACCCCTGGCTGAGGAGCGGGGAGTCGACCTGTATCTCTTGAACCGAGGCCAGACCGATCGACCCGTGCCCGAGGGTGTGACGGTATTGCATGGCGATATCCGTAGCCCCGACACTGTGGAGTCAGTGCTCGACGACCACACCTTCGACTCGGTGGTGAACTGGATTGCTTTTACACCGGAGCACGTGCAGACCGATATCGAGCTCTTCCGCGGTCGCACAGGGCAGTATGTCTTCATCAGCTCGGCCTCGGTCTACCAGACCCCACCGGCCAGCCTGCCGGTCACCGAATCGACCATGTTGGATAATCCTTTTTGGGAATACTCCCGGCAGAAGATCGCCTGCGAGGAATTGTTGGTGCGGGCCTATCGCGATGAGAAGTTTCCCATGACCATCGTGCGTCCTTCCCATACCTATGATGCCCGCATGATTCCGATCTTCGGCGGCTACACGGCCCTGCACCGCATGATGCGAGGCCAACCTGTGATCGTGCCTGGCGATGGCACATCCCTGTGGACGCTGACCCATCACACCGATTTTGCCAAAGGCTTCGTGCCCTTGCTGGGCAATCACCGAACCATTGGCGAGGCCTACCATATTACCTCCGACGAGTGGCTGAGCTGGAATCAGATCACCCGAATCCTGGCCGATGCTGCGGGGGTCGAGCCCAGCCTGGTGCATGTGCCGTCCGAGTTGATCAATGCTTTTGACCCTGATTTGGGTGCCGGGCTGTTGGGCGACAAGCAGCACAGCATGATCTTCGACAACAGCAAGATCAAACGGTTGGTGCCCGATTTTGCCTGCATCATTCCATTTTCTCAGGGCGCCAGGGAGATGGTTGCCTGGCGTCTGGCCGATCCGGCTCGACAGATGATGGACGACGGGATGGATGCATTGATGGAGCGGATCATAACCGCGTTCAGGATGGCCTGGCCATAAATCACACCGAATAACGAGACAAGCATGAATACGTTGCCCTCACCTCTTCTTGTGCCCATCGAACTGGTTTTCAATCCCAACTGGTGGTACCGGACCGCTGGCATCAGCTTCGACAAAGCCTTTTATTTCGATCCTGACACCCGCATTGGCGATGATGTCACGATGCGCCGGGTGCTGTATGAACGATTCGGTGATCTGGGTATGGGAGAAGCCAACCCCCAGCCGCGGCCGGTGATCGGCTCCATGCACGTGGCCGGAGGATTCATCATTCCGGCGCTGCTGGGCGCAGAAATCCAGTTTGAGATCGATGCCGCGCCCCAGCCGCTACCACAACAACTGACTGCCGCCGGGATCGATGCCTTCGAAGTCCCCGATTTCCGTACCACCTGGCCAATGAACGAATTGATTGCCCAGATGGACGCCCTGGAAGCGACGTGGGGATATGTGCTCGGCGACATGAACACCGATGGATTGCTCAACACCGCCTATCACTTCTATGGCCAGGATTTGTTCATGGACTTTTACCTGGCGCCGGAGCGGGTCAAACGATTCCTGGAACAGATCGGTGGATTGATCGTCGATGTGGCCAGCTACCTGCGGGAGCGCACTGGCACCTGTTCGGTCTCCGTCAACCGCATGGTGGCGCATGTGGATCCGGCCATGTTCTTCCATGCAAACTGTTCGGTGCAGATGATCTCTCCCAACAGTTATCGGGAGATGCAGTTGCCCATCGAACAGGGCATGGCACAACGCATTCAACCCTATGGCATCCACCATTGCGGCGATAACCTGCATCAGATCGCGCCGGTCTATGCCGAGTTGCCATTGCGCATGGTGGGCGTGGGTTGGGGCTCTGACGTGGCGGCGGTGCGGGAGGCCTTGCCTGATACATTCCTCAACCTGCGCTTGAGTCCCATCCGCATGCTGCGGGCCACGCCTGAGGAGATCGCTGCCGACACCGAGCAATTGCTGCACGCCGCGGGTTCGCTGGACCGGGTGGGTCTCTGCTGCATCAACATGGACTACGGCACCCCGGACGAAAACATCTTTGCCATGGCCCGGGTGGCCGAACGCTTCCGTTAGCGTTGACAATTGGCAATTGACTATTGACCATTAAATCGAGGCTTCATATGACCACACCCCAGTGGAATCTTTCCCCCGACCGCTTTTTCGATCCCGATCCCGGTCAGCGTGCGGTGGCCCGCGAGCTGTATGAAACCGTCGCCGCCCTGCCGTTGATCTGTCCCCATGGTCACGTGGACCCGCGTGTCTTCGCCGATCCCGATTATGACTTCGGCACACCCACCCAGATGCTCATCATTCCCGATCATTACGTCTTCCGTATGCTCTATTCCCAGGGCGTTCCATTGGAGGATCTGGGTGTGCCGCGGGTGGACGGAGGACCGGTAGAAGGAGATCACCGCAAGATCTGGCAGATCTTCGCTGAGAACTTCTACCTCTTTCGGGGCACCCCCACCGGCACCTGGCTGGCCGCGGAGTTCGCCGAGGTCTTCGGTATCCAGGAAAAGCTGAGCGGCGAGACGGCCCAGGCTATCTACGAGCAGATCGCCAAAAAACTGGCATCGCCCCAGTTCCGCCCCCGGGCGCTGTTCGAGCGCTTCAATATCGAGACGCTGTGCACCACCGACGCGGCCACCGACCAGCTGGAGGCGCACCAGGCCATTCGCGATGGCGATTGGCAGGCCAGGATCCTGCCCACCTTCCGGCCCGATGCAGTGGTGAATCTGGACAGTGCCGGCTGGCACGGCCACGTCGAGACCCTGAGCCAGGTCAGCGGCATCGATGTCGGTTCCTACGCCAGCTTCATCCAGGCGTTGGAGCAACGGAGGGCCTATTTCAAGTCCATGGGTGCCCGGGCCACCGATCACGCAGCCTTGACTGCTTACACTGCCCCCTTGAGCTTAGCCGAGGCCGAGGCTATCTTTGGGCGGGCCTTGAGCGGCCAGGCGACCGACGAGGATTCCCGGCGTTTCACCGGCCACATGATGATGGAGATGGCCCGCATGAGCATCGAGGATGGCCTGGTGATGCAGTTCCACGTGGGCTCTCTGCGAAACCACAATCAGGTCATTTTCGATCGCTTCGGGCCGGACAAAGGATGCGACATCCCGGTGGGCAGCGAGTTCACCCGTAACCTGCGCCCCTTGCTCAATAGATATGGCGACGATCCGCGGTTGATCCTGATTCTCTTCACTCTGGACGAGACCGCTTACGCCCGGGAGTTGGCGCCCCTGGCAGGCCATTATCCAGCGCTGTTGTTGGGTCCCCCCTGGTGGTTCCACGACAGCGTGAACGGCATGAATCGTTTCTTCGATCAGGTGATGGAGACGGCTGGCTTATACAACACCGCCGGTTTCAATGACGATACCCGGGCCTTTCCCTCGATTCCGGTCCGGCATGACGTGTGGCGTCGGGCAAGTGCCAACTGGGTGGCAGGATTAGTGGTACGGGGCATGGTGGACGAGTTGGACGCGCAGCGTATGGTCTACGACCTGGCCTACGGGCTGGCTAAACGGGCCTATCGATTATAGCCGCCGACGGTGAACCGAGATCATCCCAGCCAGTTCTCCACGGCCAGGTCCCGAAAGAGAGCAAAGTCGTCAAGATTGATTGTGACCAGCACGAGATTGTTGGTTTTGGCAGTGGCGGCTATCATCCCATCGGCAAAGGGAGGGGTCTTGCCCAGAGCAGTGAGACGGGCGCGTTCTGCCGCATGCCAGTCGGCGGCCGCGTGGTCGTAGGGCAAGATCGGAACGCCTGGCGCCACCACCTGGACCAGGTAAGCCTCGATGGCTTGCCGTCTGGCGGAAGGCGCCAAGCGATAGCAACCAAACCACATCTCATGCCAAACCACGGCGGCTATGGCGATTTTGTCCTGGTGACGTTGCAGATGCTCCAGGACTCCCCTGTTTGGCTCAGGCCGCAGTGGTTCAGACAGGATGTTCGTGTCGATCAGGAAACGTAGAGTCACCAGCTCGTCTCCCGGCCCGGGGAGCGGTCTCGCACTCCCTCGAAAATCGCAGGCTCGATGGCCAGTTGCGCCAGGTCGACTTGGTTTCGAAACGCTTGATAGTTTTCCCAGAACTGGGTCCTGCCGGCCGCCAGGCGTTCGTACTCTTCAATGGAAAGCAGGATCGCCACCGGCCTGCCTCGCCGGTTGACCTGGATCAGCGGCGTGGTCTGCAGGTCGTGAACTATGGCGGCGAAGTGGTTTCGGGCTTCGGCAATCGAGTATTCTTTGATCATGTTTGTCTCCAGATGGCTATCTAGATGGCTATTTTATCAGATGCTGTTTGTTCTGTCAAAGGGAGTCTCACCAAGCCGATCTGGAAACACTGCCGGCCGAATAAAGTGATACATCTTGACAGCTTGCAGTGGATATGGTATTCTGATCGTGAGCGGTCACGTGACCGCTCACGACAACAGGAACTCAAGACCCTTCCGGTTCGAACCGGAAGGGTCTTCAACCGCACCAGGATCGGTCGCAGTGAACAACCGAGTCACTATCGAGGATGTTGCCAAGGCTGCCGGCGTCTCCCGCCAGACGGTCTCCCGTGTCCTCAATCACAAGTCAGATGTCAGTGACGAAACCCGCCACCGTATTCTGCAGATCATCGACCAGCTGGGCTACCGGCCCAGTCGCATCGCCCGAGGCCTGGCCACCGATCGCACCGGCACCTTTGGCCTGGTTTTTCCCGATGTCGCCAATCCCTATTTTGCCGAGATCGTGCGCGGTGCCGAGGATGTGGCCCGCGAGCGCGACAACAGTGTTTTTCTCTGCAACACCGACGAGAATCCCCAACGGGAGCTTACAGCCCTGCGTTCGCTGGATGCCCAACAGGTGGATGGCATCCTGTTATGCAGCCCACGCCTGAACGATGACGAGCTGCGCAGCCTGATTCCCCGCTTGCCCCCCCTGGTGCTGGTGAACCATCTGCTGCGTTTCAATAGGCGACCGGTTGCCAACGACCGGTTGTCAGGCTCAGGGCAACAGCTTTCTCCGGCGTCGACAGAGCAGGCCACTGGGCAGAAAGGGGTGATGGTCAGCGCTGTCCTGGTGGATGATGGCGCGGGTTCAGCTGCGGCTGTCAAACACCTCTGGGCGCGCGGGCACCGCCATATCGGGCTGCTGGCCGGGCCGTCGATCTCCCACAGCAGCCAGCGGCGCATACAGGGGTATAGCGAACAGCTTGTGGCCCTGGCCGACCATGTCGATTCAGCGCTGATTCGCTACTGTCAGGCAACAGCAGCCGGAGGGCAGCAGGCAGCCGCTGTCTTGCTAACCGATCATCCGGAGATAACGGCGCTGGTCACCTACAATGATCTGGTGGCAGCCGGCGCCCTGCGGGCCTGTCGGACGTTGAACCGTCGGGTGCCCGAGGATGTGGCCATTGTCGGCTGCGACGATATCTATATGGCTTCGTTGGTCACACCAGAGCTGACTACCCTGCGCGTCTCGGGTCGGGCGTTGGGGCAGGAGGCCATGCGACTACTTCTTAGCGATCTGGCTGCCGGCAACGGAACCGACCGGTCCAGGGAAATCTGGATGCGACCCACCCTGGTGGTGCGGGAGTCGGCGCCATGAGCGATGGCAAACGGATGGATGTGCGACCTTTGCGACCCTGCGATTGTTCAAATTAGCATCGCAGAGGTTTGAGAACAGGTAATGGAGCGGATGAATATGAGTGAACTCCCGACTTTGGCAGGATTCGTGGCCTATCCCCGATCGGCGGCCACTATCGGCAGTGCGACCGCTTTTCTGGTTCGTGATGCGGTCAGCGACGTGAAAAGGCTGGCACTGGTGGCAGAGGCTGACGATCCGGTGTTGAATGCATTCGACGGTGAGCGAAGTGAACTGGATGGCCGGGTCCTGCTGCTTTGCGAAATGACCCCTGGCAATGCGATTTGCCTGCGCGAAGCCCTTTCCTGGCTGCGACCCCAACCCCTGGGCCTCAGGACCTCGGCCGGCTGTGGCGATCGGCTTGGTCTGGCAACGCCCGGCCACGTGCGGGCCATGCGCAACGCCCCGGGCGTGATGCCGATCTATGCCCAACAGTCGATCCGCGAGAATGCCCGTACTGGCCGCAGCCCCCAGGAGGTGGTGGATGATGCCACCTGGGGCGTTTTCCAGGAAGGGTGGCGTGAGGGCTACGGTGCTGATGCCGACCATCTGAAGACCACCGATGACGCGGACGTGACCGTTGCCGCCGGTTATACCTTTTTCACCGTCGATCCTGGCGATCACGTAGACGACGAGGCACATACTGCTCCCCTGGATCTCTTGAGGGAGAAATACGAGCAGTTGCCATGGGAAACCCTCGATTCCTCCCCCGATGCCTTGCGCTCCCTCTATCTCGGACGCAGCTATGACCTGGAGGGACTTCAGCTGGCCTTTGATGAAGAGAGTCTGCTACGGGCTGCCGCTAAATATGCCCGAGCCACTGTCCATGCTGCTCGCATGTATCGCCACCTGGATGAAACGATCGTCGACCGTACCTGGGAACTGGAGGTTTCCGTGGACGAAACGGCAACGCCTACTTCCCACCTGGAACACCTGTATATCGCCTCCGAGCTGAAGCGCCTGGGCGTTCGCTGGGTGAGTCTTGCTCCCCGCTACGTGGGTGACTTCGAAAAGGGCGTAGACTACATCGGCGACCTGGACATTTTCCGAACGGACTTTGCCGGCCACGCGGCCATTGCCCGCGCTCTGGGACCCTACAAGCTCAGCTTGCATTCGGGATCTGATAAGTTCAGCATCTATTCCATCGCTAATGAGGAAACGCACGGTGTGGTTCATCTGAAGACTGCCGGTACCAGCTATCTGGAGGCACTGCGGGCCATTGCCCGGGTGGAACCCGATCTGTTCCGCGCCATCTATGAATTGGCCTTCCTTCGTTACGACGAGGATCGAGCTACCTACCACGTTTCGGCGGAAACTGATCGGGCGCCCCGTCCAGAGGTCGTGCCCGATTCGGTTCTGCCCGATGTTCTCGACCAGTTCGATGCGCGGGAGATGTTGCATGTCACCTTTGGCTCGGCCCTGGCGCGCTACGGCGATCAGATCAAGGCAGCGCTGATTGCCAACGAGGAAGCTCATTACGCGGCCATCGAGACCCATTTCGACCGGCACCTGGCACCCTTTGCGGGCCGGTCGTAGGGGTTAAAAGGAGATTTAGCTCCCGCGAGTTCCCATGTTTAACCAGGAGTTACCATGACTAAATCCATCACAAGAGCTGTCATCCCGGCAGCAGGATTGGGCACGCGGCTGCTGCCGGCGACCAAGTCCCAGCCCAAGGAAATGCTACCCGTAGGCCGCAAGCCCACCATGCAGTATGTGGTGGAGGAGCTACAGGACGCCAATCTGCGCCAGATGCTGATTATCACCGGGCGCCGCAAACGAGCCCTTGAGGACCATTTCGATCCTGACCCGATGCTCATGGCAGCACTGGAGCAGGCCGGCAATGAGGCACTGCTCGATGACCTCCAGTTCGCTGAGAGCAATGTCCGTTTCTTCTTCACCAGGCAGAGTCCGCCCAGGGGATTGGGTCACGCGGTGTTGCTGGGTGCTGAATTCGTGGACACCGATAATTTCGTCGTGGCCTTGGGCGATTCCCTGATCGCCGGCGAGGATCCCGCCTCACCCCTGCGCGCCATGATGGACGCTCACCTGTCGCTGGGTGGCGCCGCTGTGGTGGCCGTCGAACAGGTGTCCCAGGAGGAAACCTATCGTTACGGCATCGTCAGCATCGGGGGCGCTGCGCCGCCTCCGGGCGAACCTGTGCTGATGAACGGTATTGTCGAAAAACCGGGGCGGGGCAACGCCCCGTCAAACCTGGCGGTGGCAGCCCGTTATGTCTTCAGCCCGGCAATCTTTGAAACCCTGCGCCGTACCACGCCCGATCGCAAGGGTGAAATCCAACTGAGTGATGCCATTCGATTGCTCATTCAGCGGGATATGCCGGTTTATGCCTGGTTGTTGCCGCCGGAAAATCGTCGCTACGATGTGGGTAACTTCGAGAGCTACTTCCGGGCTTTCATTGACTTTGCCCTGGCCGATGAGCGCTATGGCTATCTGCTACGCCAGTATATCAAAGAAAGGGCTTATGAGCTCTAAGCAGGGCAAACTGACGGCATCCGCGCCCGGCCGGGCAGGGATCATCGGAAATCCCTCTGATATGTATGGTGGCTCGGTGCTTGCCTGTTCGCTTCCGATGCGGGCGTGGGCAATACTGACCCCTGCATCCGGATTAACCCTGGTCACCGATGGCCAGGAATGCGAGATTGGGAACTGGGATGACCTACGGCCGGCCGGAGACCTTTTCGACATCGCCAAGGCTGTATTGCGCTATATTCAACCGCGGCCTTTGGCCTGTCGTATCGAATATGGCAGCGATATTCCGAGGCACAGCGGCATGGCCGGTTCCACTGCCCTGATGGTTGCCCTTCTGAACGTCTTGTTGACCTGGCAGGGTCGGCGCCTGGGACGGTATCAGCTTGCCGAGATGGCCCGTTACATCGAACTGAACCACCTTCGGGTCGTCTGTGGCTATCAGGATGCCTACATGACCACCTTTGGTGGCCTGAACTACCTGGATTTCCGCGGCAAACAGTTTTATCGCCGGGCGGAGGCGGAATTGTTCGCCACTGTGGAGTCGCTGAATCCCTTTGTGGAGCAACTGCCCTTCGTCCTGGCCTACACCGGTGTGGCCCATTCCTCGGGCGCTGTTCACAAGCCGATTCGGGAACGGTGGCTGGAGGGGGAGCAAGAGGTCGTGGCAGCGTATGATCGTATCTCCGAGTTGGCTCGGATGGGCAAAAAAGCCATTTTGCAGGGGGATTGGCGGGAACTGGGCCAATTGATGAACGAAAACCACCGTATTCAGCGCGACGTGGGCGGCTCGGGTTTGTCAAATGAGCGGTTGATTGAGGCTGCTCTGGACGGTGGTGCGCTGGGCGCCAAGCTGGCTGGCGCTGGCGACGGCGGGACTATCATCGCGTTGTTTCCCAACCTCGACGACCAGGCCCTGGAATTGGCATTGATGGCCGCCGGTGCAGAGGCAATCTATCACCTGGCGCTTTCCGAGGGGACTACGGTTACGGAAGAGGATATCTGAGCAAGGAGTATTGATCGCAAATGGATCTTCAAGAACTCAAAAAAACCTATGACTTCAGCGGAAAAACGGTAATCATCACCGGCGGAGGTGGCGTTCTCGGTGGTGAAATGGCATGTGCCCTGGTTGGATGCAACGCCAACGTGGCTATTCTGGACCGGGACCTGGGCCTTGCCAAGCAGGTGTTTCATCGCATCGAGATGATGGGAGATGTCAAGGGCAAAGCTGCCGTGGTTTATGCCGATGTGCTGGAAATGGGAACTCTGGTACGGGCTGTCGAGACGATTCGCCAGGAATTCGGCAACGTTCATGCCCTGATCAACGCGGCCGGTGGTAACCGCCCCGAGGCCACTACCAGCGCCGACCTGCAGTTTTTTGACTTGCCCATCAGTGCCATGCAATTCGTGTTTGAACTCAATATCCTGGGCACGATTCTGCCCAGCCAGGCCTTTGGCCGCGTCATGGCCGAACAGAACGAAGGTGTCGTCTTGAATATGTCTTCGATGAGCGCCTTCCAGCCCTTGACCCGCGTGCCAGCCTACTCTGCGGCCAAGGCGGGTATCAACAGTTTTACCCAGTGGCTTGCTGTCCACATGGCACAGGAGTATTCACCGCAAATCAGGGTGAACGCCATTGCGCCAGGTTTCTTCCTGACCCATCAGAATCGTTTTCTGCTGACCGATGAGGAGACTGGGGAACTGACCGATCGGGGGCGCACCATTATCGAACATACGCCAATGGGTCGTTTTGGTGATCCCGTCGATCTGTTGGGCACCGTACTTTGGCTTCTTTCAGACGCGTCGGCCTTTGTCACCGGTGTGGTTGTGCCCATCGACGGCGGCTATTCGGCGTTCAGTGGCGTGTAGAGAGGTAGATTTTTTCATAGACTGGAGACCAATCATGACAGACTATCCCGAAGCAGCTCGGCCTCTGGCGGAGCTACAGCCCAAACATAAGTTTTTCGTCGGTATCGACTCCGATGGCTGCGCGTTTGACACGATGGAAGTCAAACACAAGGAGTGTTTCATCCCCAACATCGTGAAGTATTGGGAGCTGGCAGCCGTTTCCAAATACGCCCGCGAGGCAGCCGAATTCGTGAATCTCTACTCGCGCTGGCGCGGCATCAACCGCTGGCCCGCGCTGACCATGGTCTTTGACCTGCTGGAGCAGCGTCCGGAGGTGCTTGCCCGCAGTGCAACGATTCCGAAAGCGAGCAAGGTTCGGGCATTCATCGATCAGGATATCTATCCCCACAGCAACGACGGTCTGGCCGCCTACATGGCGGAATACCCTGATCCGGAATTGGATCGCGCCTGGGCATGGACCACCGGGGTCAACGCCACGGTTGGTGAAATCGTCCACGGGGTGCCGCCATTTCCCTTCGTCCGGGAGAGCCTGGAAATGATGTCTGGCAGGGCAGACATGGTAGTGGTCTCGGCTACGCCGGTCGATGCCCTGTCACGCGAATGGCACGAACACGAGATCGCTCCCTACGTGCGCGTGATCGCCGGTCAGGAGATGGGGAAGAAGGCCCAACATCTGGCGCTGGCAACCGGTGGTGGCAAATACCAGCCGGGCCATGTATTGATGATCGGTGACGCTCCCGGTGATATGAAGGCTGCGAAGGCCAACGATGCCCTTTTCTACCCCATCAATCCCGGACACGAAGACGCCTCATGGCAGCGTTTCTACGAGCAAGCCTTCGATAAATTCGTGGCTGGCGAGTATGCCGGCGCTTATGAGCAGATGCTTATCGACGAGTTTCTGGCATATTTGCCCGAAATTCCCCCGTGGAAGGGGTAAGATTCGCATATTCATTCACTTCCTGGATAGGAGGGCCCCATGGTCATTGGCAAAGGTTATGTAGATGGTTACCTGAGCGAAGCGGAAATCCGCGGGTTGATGGCGCAGGCACTTGACCCGATGCCTCTCGAAGGCAAAAGGATTCTGGTCATAATCCCGGATGCGACGCGCACGGCACCCATTCCCTTGTGTTTCCGTTTGCTTCACGAGTCGCTTGCCGGACGGGTGGCAGCGCTGGACTATCTGGTGGCCCTGGGCACCCACCAGGCAATGAGCCCAGAGGCGCTCAATGAACTGGTTGGCGTTACGGCGGCGGAACGAGCCACGACTTACCCAGGCGTGCAGCTTTTTAATCACCGTTGGGATCTGGAGGGCACCTTGATCTCTATCGGTATGATCGGGGCAGACCAGATTGACGATCTCACGAGCGGTCTCTTTGCCCAGGACTTGCCCGTGACTGTCAACCGCCTCATTTTCGACTATGACCAGTTGATCGTTTGCGGGCCGACCTTTCCCCATGAAGTGGTTGGGTTTTCCGGGGGAAACAAATACTTCTTCCCTGGCATCTCCGGTCCGGAGGTGATCAACTTCACCCATTGGGTAGGTGCAATGATCACCAGCTATGAGGTGATTGGCACTAAAATGACCCCGGTCAGGGCGATAATCGACCAGGCTGCGTCTATGATCGATTTGCCCAAAATTTGTTTCAGCATGGTGGTCAAGGGAGATAGCCTGGCCGGGCTTTACATAGGCGCCCCGGAGCAAGCCTACAGTGCTGCTGCTGACCTGTCCAATGACCTGCACGTTGTCTGGGTGGATAAACCCTTTCAACGGGTACTGTCGGTGATGCCGAGAATGTACGACGACATCTGGACGGCAGCCAAAGGCATGTATAAGATGGAACCAGCCGTCGCCGACGGTGGTGAAGTGATCATCTACGCGCCCCACATCGATGAAATCAGCTACTCCCATGGTGCGGTCATCGATGAAGTGGGCTATCATGTGCGTGATTACTTCGCGAAACAGTGGGATCGCTTCAAGGACTATCCCTGGGGCGTTCTGGCTCATTCCACCCACCTGCGAGGAATCGGGACTTACGATGTCGAGAGTGGGGTAGAAAGGCCACGGATCCAGGTAACTTTGGCTACCTCTATCCCGCGCGAACGCTGTGAGGCGGTCAATCTTGGCTACATGGATCCCGACTTGATCGATCTTGAGGAGTGGAAGAATCGAGAAGATGAAGGCATGTTGCTGGTACCGAAAGCCGGAGAAATGTTATATCGAGTAAAACCGGAGGTTGGTTAATTGACAGGGTGAGGTGTTGCAGATCACGCTTCCATCGAGCCCAGATCGACAAAGTGGGAGAAATCCCGATCAGCGTGGAGCAGCGGCACTCGATTCTCGATGCACCAGGTAGCGATCAGGCAGTCGATGGTCTTGCGTACGGTGATGCCCCGGCGGCGTAGTTGCCGGTGGTTGGCAGCGCTCTGGCGGGCGATTGCCTCTCCGACAAGTGGTGCGACGGAAAGGGTTCGTAGAACGGATTCGACCTGGAATCTCTCCGACTCACGGATGCCTTGCAGCAGTTCAGCCAGGATCAGGTCACCGATGAGAAGTTCCCGGTCTTCGGCGATCAACTGCTTTAGTCGTTGAGTTGAGGGTGTTTGGTGGCCGCGAAAAAAGGCGATCATGACCGAGCTATCAATCAGCGTCGACATCGTAGTCAACCTTGTCATCGTCATCGGCGATGAACCGCGATGTCCGCATCTCGTCCAGATCACCTTCCCAGTGGACAGCACCCTCCAGGGTCAAGAGTTCTCTCTGGCGTTTGATGCGCACCAGGGTTCGTAACGCCTCGTCAATAACCTGCCGCTTGGTCTTGATACCGGTTAAGCGCATGGCTTCGGCCACCAATTCATCGTCTAAAACAACGTTGGTTCGCATATGGACCTCCAAGGAGTGTGTATAACCGTGTGTGATTACACACATCCATCTATCATTTGTCAACAGACTAGGAGAAACAGACAATGACAACCGCAAAAGCAGACTTTGGCCTTATTGGCCTGGCAGTGATGGGCCAGAACCTGGTCCTGAACATGGACGACCATGGTTACACCGTGGCGGTTTTTAACCGAACGGTTTCCAAGGTGGACGACTTCATCGACGGCAACGCCAAGGGAAGCAAAGTTATCGGTACCCACTCCATCGAAGAGCTGGTTAGTGTTCTGAAACGGCCTCGCCGGGTGATGCTGTTAGTGAAGGCCGGTCCTGCGGTGGATGCGTTCATCGAAAAGTTGATTCCCCACCTGGAGCAGGGTGATATCATCATCGATGGCGGTAATTCCAACTACAACGATACGATCCGCCGCGCCGAGTATGTCGAATCAAAGGGCTTACGATACATCGGCACCGGTGTTTCCGGCGGGGAAGAAGGTGCTCGTTTTGGGCCATCGATCATGCCGGGGGGAACGCCCGAAGCATGGCAATATGTCAAGAATATCTTCCAGGATGTATCGGCCAAAGTACCCGAGGGTGATCCCAATGGCACACCCTGCTGCGATTGGGTCGGTGAAGGTGGCGCCGGTCACTTCGTGAAGATGGTTCACAATGGGATCGAGTACGGTGACATGCAGATTATCTCTGAAGCCTATCAACTGATGAAGGAAGGCCTGGAGATGAGCAACGAGGAGATGCATAAGGTCTTTGCCGAATGGAATGAGGGCAAGCTGGACTCCTATCTGATCGAGATCACGCGCGATATTCTTGGCTACAATGACGAGGATGGAAAGGCCGTCATCGATTTGATTCTGGACACGGCAGGCCAGAAGGGTACCGGCAAGTGGACCGTCATGTCTTCGCTGGAAATGGGTGTTCCCTTGACCCTGATCGGCGAGGCGGTTTTCGCTCGTTTCCTGTCAGCCCTGCTGGATGAACGCAAAGCTGCATCGGAAGTGTTAACCGGGCCGGAGCCCGTCTTTGATGGCGACAAGGACGCCTTCATCCTGGACCTGCAGGAAGCGGTCTATGCTTCCAAGATTATCTCGTATACCCAGGGGTACATGCTGATGAGGGCCGCTGCTGCCGAGTATGGTTGGCACTTAAACTACGGCGGCATCGCCATGATGTGGCGCGGCGGCTGTATCATTCGTTCTGCCTTCCTGGGGAAGATCAAGGATGCCTTCGACAACGATCCAGAGCTGCAAAACCTGCTGCTTGATTCCTACTTCGAGGACCAGGTGGCGGCAGCTCAGGACGCGTGGCGTCGGGTTATTGCCAAGGCCATAGCAATGGGTGTACCGGTACCAGCCATGTCCAGCGCGCTGGCATTCTACGATGGATACCGCCGCAGGCGTGGATCCGCCAACATGATCCAGGCCCAGCGTGATTACTTTGGTGCCCACACCTATGAGCGCGTCGATAAGCCAAGAGGGGAATTCTATCACACGAACTGGACCGGAACAGGTGGTGATGTGACGGCCAGCACATATATGGCATAGGAGTATCAAAAATGCCAAAAAACGTAGTAGTTGCCCAATCTGGTGGACCCACGCCGGTCATCAATAGCTCACTGCGCGGTGTGGTGGACATGTGCCGGGCCATGCCGGACAGCTTCGGAACAGTATATGCAGGTTTCCATGGTATCGAGGGCGTCTTGAAGGAGGAATTGCTGGATCTGTCAGCTCAGTCGCCCGAAGAGATCGCTCTGCTGGGCACCACACCAGCTGCGGGCGCCATTGGTACCTGCCGTTACAAGCTCAAGGCCCAGCAGGAAGAGGATTTCGAGCGCGTTATCGAGGTGCTTAAGGCGCATAACGTGGGCTTTTTCTTCTACAACGGCGGCAACGATAGCATGGATACCGCATACAAGATATCTCAGATAGCACGCGAGCAGGGGTTGGAATTGATTTCCACCGGTGTGCCAAAAACCATCGACAACGATGTGGGCGATAGCGAGTTCAAACTGATAGATCACACGCCCGGGTACGGCAGTGTTGCTCGTTATTGGGCGCTGACAGTGCAGAATGCCAACGAGGAGAACGCCGGTTCCTGTCCATCCGATCCTGTGTTGGTCATGCAGGCAATGGGCAGGAAGATCGGCTACATCCCCGCGGCGGCCCGGTTGGCCGACCCGGACCGCGAGCTGCCACTTCAGATCTACATGCGGGAGTCGGGTCTGACCCTGGAACAGATGGCTGATCTGGTGAACGAGCAGCTGAAACGCAGTCGTCGCTGTATCGTAGTGGTCAGCGAGGGCTTCGATGTGGGCGAACTGGCGGCACGCAGGGACAGCTTCGGCCATGTTCAATTCTCGGCCAGTGGTACCACGGTCGAGCAGGTGGTGGTTAACTATCTCAACGATGCGGGACTGGCTGCTACCGGTTCGGCCCGCGGCAATGTTCCCGGTACCGATCAGCGGAACAACATGATCTATGCTTCTACGGTGGATCTGGAGGAGGCCTACAAGCTGGGCCAGAAGGCGGTGGAAATAGCTGTTACCGATGGCAACGGCTACATGAGCACGATCCTGCGCCAGCCTGGCGCCCTCTACAATGTCAAGTATGATAAGGTACCGCTGGAGCTGGTGGCTAACTCCGAGCGCACCTTCCCATCCGGGTGGATCAGCGAGAGTCGCGTCGATGTCACCGACGAGTTCATTGCTTATGCCCAACCGCTGATCGGAGAAAGCTGGCCCAGCATACCGCTGGTGAATGGCCTTCAGCGCTTCGCCCGTTTGAAACCCATCTTTGCGGAACCCAAGCTGGCACCGTACACACCGCAGACTTATCGCTGAGTCGTGATAAGCTGCAGAAAATCGTCTATCGACAGAAGGAGCGACACATGATTAACAGCAAAGGTCACCCTGATCGCCATAACGAAGAAGTGCCTGCCGGCAAGGTCGTGGCTTTATGCCGCTGCTGGCAGTCCAACAAGTTTCCCTATTGCGACGGGACCCATAGAGAGGTAAACGCCGCGAATAACGATAATGTTGGCCCGGCCATCATCAAAGCAGTCGCGGAATAGGGTAGAGTCGCTGTGTAGACACAACCTGGCGGGAATGAGCCAAGAGGCATGAGCGTAATGCCCATGCCTCTTCTTCCTGCCGCGAACCGGGATTACTCAGCTCGCCTGGTCACGTGGTGCATGATATCCAGTACCCCGCGCGTGAACGGCCAGGGTGAGACGTAGTCCACCATTTCCAGTACGGGATCTGCCGCGTTTGCCGGGGCAGCCGCCACTGCGGCCAACTCCAGAAAACAGATGTCGGAGGGGGAATCTCCTATACCTGCTACTTGATCGAGGCTTCCGTTCCAGCCCTCGTTTCGCAGTTCGCTCAGTAACCAGAGCAATCCCGTTCCCTTGTCCACTGCCAGGGGCGTGACATCCACTGAACTTGCTGTATGCCCGACTTTGAGGGGCAGCCCGGCTTCGCAAACCTGGGAAGCCACGTATTCAGCAAAAACTGGCACCGTCACATCGTTTGGCGGGAAGAAGGTAACCAGGGCTTCCTTGCCACATTGCCGGCCAGCACCGGTTTCCTGGACGATTCGTTCAGCCAGATTGTGCCATTGCTGTCGCTGCGGTTCTTCAAGACGGGCTGCAGGATGATAGACACATTCCCGACCTAACTCTCTTTGTGGAAAATACAGACCGCAGCCATGTTCGAAAATGGCTGGAAGCTGTCCGTCGATCATCTT
Source organism: Chloroflexota bacterium (assembly GCA_034717495.1). Lineage (NCBI taxonomy): Bacteria > Bacillati > Chloroflexota > Chloroflexota bacterium. Next base: position 83,855 of record JAYELL010000013.1, read on the forward strand.
TAGCATGGCTTCGACATAGGGATAGGGACGGCCGCTACAGATTGTCGCCTGGGGAATGGTGTTTGTCGGTGATGCCTTACGGTTCAACTCGCGGATGGCAGCCAGTGCCTTGAAGTCGTAAGGAGCTTTCTCACCTTCGATCAGACAGCCGTCGATGTCGATGACTATGAGTTTGATGGGGATCATGCGGGGCCAACTCTCTTCTGGCAATCACGAAAATGAAACATGTTGCACGGAACACGTCATGGATAGCGCCCGTGTACAAAGCGCAAGGCGGCTTCCGTCAGGAGGGCTGCACCGATGGATTATACAGGCAAGGACACCTTAGCGCCAGGCTCATCGACGAATCCTCTTGTGTCGAACGGTCCTTCCGTGCGAGGGAATCGCCAACGGACAGGATTTCCGTATAATGGCAACAACCGGCCTTAACCAACCCTGTCTCGGGAGAAGCAAACTCGTGTCAATCAAACCTGATCACTGGATCCGAAAAATGGCCATGGAAGAGGGCATGATCGAACCGTTCATCGATCACCAGGTGCGCGATGACGTCGTTTCCTATGGCTTGAGCAGCTTCGGCTATGACATCCGGGTTGCTTCCGAGTTTCGCATTTTTACCTCCGGTCTGGGCGACCTGACCGTAGTCGACCCCAAACATTTCGACGCGCGATCTATGGTGGAATTCGAGGGGGATGTATGTGTCGTGCCGCCCAACTCCTTCGCACTGGCCAGAACCATCGAGTATTTTCGCATCCCTCGCAACGTGCTCACGATCTGTCTTGGGAAAAGCACCTATGCGCGCTGTGGAATTATTGTCAATGTGACTCCCTTCGAGCCGGAGTGGCAAGGGTTTGCTACTTTGGAGATATCCAACACCACCCCCTTGCCTGCCCGGGTCTATGCCAACGAGGGTATCGCCCAGGTATTGTTCTTCGAAGGGGACGAGCCGCTCCAGTCCTATGCCGACAAAAAGGGAAAGTACCAGGGACAGGTGGGCATTACGCTACCGAAGCTGTAGAAAAGGAGGAACGACCATGACCAAGACCAAGAGAATTCACGTCTGTGTTGCCTGGCCCTACGCCGCCGGCGATCGGCACATTGGTCATCTGGCCGGTGCCTATCTACCACCCGATATCTTTGCCCGCTACCACCGGCTTGCTGGAAACCAGGTGCTCATGGTGTCAGGCTCCGATACCCACGGCACACCCATCACCGTGCGTGCCGAGCAGGAGGGCATCGATCCGGACCAGATCATCGAGTATTATCACCGGCGATTTGTGGAGGGTTTCGAGCGTTTCGGCCTGACCTTCGATCTGTATACCCATACCGATACCCAGAAGCATTGGGAAGTGACCCACGACCTCTTTCTCCGTCATCTGGAGCGCGAGTACATTTACACTGCGGTTCAGGAGCATCTCTATTCGATCGACGAGGATCGCTGGCTGCCAGATCGTTACGTTGAGGGCACCTGCCCCTATTGCGATTTTGAAAGCGCCCGCGGTGATCAGTGTGACAACTGCGGGCGTACCTACGATGCTATCGAGTTGATCAACCCGCGTAGCAAGGTCAGTGGCAGCACCAATATCGAAGTGCGCCCGACTGAACATTTTTTCCTGGACCTGGGCAAGGCCAACGACTTTCTGATCGGATGGCTAAACGAGCCTGATAAAGCTGATTGGCGACTCAATGTTATCAACTTTGCCCGAGCCAGGGCCGAGAGTCGAGAGCTGCGTGGCCGTCCCATCACCCGGGATCTTTCCTGGGGCATTTCCATTCCGGTGTCCGGTTACGACGATAAGCGCATCTACGTCTGGTATGATGCTGTGATCGGTTACCTTTCCGCCACCAAAGAATGGGCGCTTTTTACCGGCCAACCCGATGTCTGGCGCGATTGGTGGCACAACGACGAAAGCGTGGAGTCCTATTACTTCATCGGAAAGGACAATATTCCCTTCCACGCCATTATCTGGCCCTCCATGCTGCATGCCTATGGCCCGGTCGACGGTGAGGATTGGTGGCTCAAACTACCCACCGATATCCCGGCCAATGAATTTCTCACGCTTGGCGACTTCAAGTTCAGTAGTAGCTTTGGCAATGTCATAACGATCAACGAAGCTGCCGAAAGATATCAGGTGGATGCCTGGCGTTTTGCCTTGACCGCCATGGCACCGGAGGCCGCTGATAGCGAGTTCACCTGGGAGGAATTTGTCCGGCGCGTCAACACCGAGTTGGTCGCCAATTGGGGCAATCTGGTGAACCGGGTGTTGGGTTTCACCTACAAACGCTTCGATTGCCATGTGCCTGAACCGGGTGAGCTGGACGAGATCGACCAGGCATTGCTCGCCACGATTAGTGGCGGTTTCGACAGCGTCGGTGCCCTCTACGAGGCGCGCAAATTCAAGGCTGCACTGGATGCTTCGCTGCGGCTGAGCCAGGAAGTCAATCGCTATCTGAACGAGAAAGTACCCTGGCATCAGATCAAGACCGATCCCGCCGCCGCGGCAACGACCATCTATGTCTGCCTGCAGGCCATTGACTGGTTGACCCTGCTCTTTGCCCCCGTTTTGCCTTTCAGTTCCCAGCAGGCACGTGAATATCTGGGCTACGATGACTCTCTCTTTGGCCAGCAGTACACAGAAACCGTTGCCGACGAGCGTGGTGAACACCTGGTTTTGCGTTACGATAACAGCGAAGCTGAGGGCCGTTGGCAGCCAACCAGCCTGCAACCTGGACAGGCGCTGCGCAGCCCCAAACCCTTGTTCGATAAATTGGAAGAGAGTGTAATCGACGAGGAGTTGGCTCGCATGGGTGTGGCCTCCTGACACTACAAGCTGTGATCGGGGCAGGCATTCCCGGGATCACGAGATTTGCCAAAACAAGACAACTGGCTATACTGCCCCGCGAGGTTGACCGAGCCAAAGGCAGGTTCGTCGCCGTCCTGGTTTCTGACCAGGCAGGAGCCAGGGTGTGTTGAACGCATGGCTGGCAATCGGCGGTACCTGCCTCTTTCTCGCTCGGAAATGTTAGAAAATATAAGGAGACTAAAACATGTTGAAGAAAAGCTATTCCAAGACTGGAAGTTCCTGCCGCGTGACCTTTGCGCTGCCTGCCGAGGTCGAAGCCGGCAGTGCCGCTCTTTGTGGTGATTTCAACGACTGGGATTCAACTGCTTCCCCCATGACGCAGCGCAAGGATGGTCGCTTCTCGGTGACTGTTTCCCTGAAACCTGGAAGTGATTATCGCTTCAAGTACCTGGTGGATGGAGAGCGCTGGGAGAATGATTGGGACGCCGATGCCTATATGCCCAATGAGCATGGTGGCGAGGACTCGGTCGTAAAAGTCTAAAATAAAACAGGCAGCCCTGCTCCACGATGTTTTTGACCTCTGGAGCTGGGCTGTGGTATCAGTGGAGGAGAGGAGTGCAAGGTGTCAACACGGCTGTTAGCCGGTGACATTGGTGGAACCAAGACGCATCTGGCGATCTTCGCGCCGGATCAGGGTCCTCGTACCCCCATCGTGGACAAGGTCTATCCCAGCGGACAATACCAGAACCTTGAAACCATCGCCAAAGAATTCCTGGCTGAAACGGGTCAGCAGGTAGAGAGCGCTGTTTTCGGAGTTGCCGGACCGGTGGTTGGTGGACAAGCAACCATTACAAATCTGCCCTGGATTATCCGCGAGCATCGCTTGCAGGAGGTTCTGGATATTCCGTCGGTCACCCTTTTGAACGACCTCCAGGCTATCGCCTACTCGATTCCAAACCTGGACACTGAAGATGTGCACACGCTGAATGATGCGGATGCGGACCCCGAGGGCCCCATTGCGGTCATCGCTCCCGGTACAGGATTGGGCGAGGCCTATCTAACCTGGAATACCGATGGCTACCGCGCCCATGCATCGGAAGGGGGGCACACTGATTTCGGTCCAACTGATGCCCTTGAGGTCGGGTTGCTGAACTACATGATGCAGCGATTCGACCATGTCAGCTATGAGAAGGTCTGCTCCGGCCTGGGAATTGCCAATCTTTATGCCTATCTGAAAGATACCGGGTGTGCACCGGAACCTCCCTGGCTGGCGAAGGCACTGGTGATTGCAGACGACCCCAATCCCGTCATAGTAAATGCTGCGTTGCGACATGATGAAAAAAGCTGTGAATTGTGTGAAACCACTTTGCGGCTTTTCGTGTCTATTTTGGGGGCCGAAGCAGGTAATCTGGCCCTGAAGCTCATGTCTACAGGAGGAGTCTATCTCGGCGGCGGCATTCCTCCTCGTATCCTGCCCTGGCTTGAGAATAAGTACTTCATGCAGGCCTTTTTGAACAAGGGACGGTTCTCTACCGTTCTGATTCGCATTCCCGTCCACGTCATTATGAACCGTGACGCCGCGCTTCTGGGGGTGGCTTGCTACGGTTTGCGGATTACGTGGCATTTTGGCGTGGCGTAACCGTATCATGAAAACAGCTTAGCCCTCGCGGAGTACCCCTGGGAACCAGACTGGTGCTGCTATTCCGGTCTTCGGGCGAAGTTAGGCGTTTGTAAAGGACACGACAGGGCTTTCTAACGTTGCTCAGACCAGAGGTGCCGATGGATGATATCCCGTTTGTTGATAGTACTATTCCCTGGCTAACCACCGAGCAGATGATCGAGGTGGATCGAGCCATGATAGAGGATTATCACATTGATCTGATTCAGATGATGGAGAACGCAGGCCGTTGCCTGGCTCATCTGGCGCGCCAGCGCTTTCTGAATGGTGATCCTCGGGACCGATCTGTGGTGATCCTGGCTGGCACTGGTGGCAATGGCGGTGGCGCACTGGTCGCTGCCCGGCGGCTGCACAACTATGGGAGTCGAGTACAGGTGTTTGTGACCCGGCCGGACGAACGTTTTTCTCCCGTCCCTGCCCACCAGCTGGACATCCTTCGCCGGATGGGTATCTCCATCGAATCCACTGAAAGTCTGGATCGTGCGGAGAGGCCGGAGCTGATTCTGGATGGCCTTATTGGCTACAGCCTCAAAGGCGCACCCCGCCAATCGGCTGCAACGCTGATCCGCTGGGCCAACACATCGGGCGCGCCGGTCCTGGCACTGGACACTCCTTCAGGTGTGGATGCGAGCACTGGCAGCGCTTATGATCCGGCGATTCGCGCCACAGCCACGATGACACTTGCACTGCCCAAGGAAGGGTTGAGGGCCCCGGGGGTCGGTCAATACGTGGGTGAACCGTACCTGGCCGATATCAGCGTGCCGCCGTCGTTGTACGGGGCACCTGCCCTAGGCCTTCAGGTGGGCGAGATATTTGCCACCGGCGATATCGTGCGGCTTCGCTAGCCCCACCTTCAATTCTCAATATGGAGGGGAGTCGAGGCTGTACGAAGTCCCCATTTTTTGGGTCAGCCGGGTTGATCTTGCGCAAGTACAACTGGCGAACCACCTTACCCTAACCTGGACAAGCCAGAGGAACGCTGATTTTCGCAGACCTCCGGCGCAGAGGTCGCGGTACATTCTTGGTTAGGTCCGTGGCGAATTTTCTTGCCCAGTGTGCAAGAATCTGACTCGAGAGGTACTGAAGGGGGCTACGCATAGACTCTACTCCAGCGTCCATGTCGGCCATATTGAGAATTGCTACAGCTCACCTGATACTTTGACTTGTGCAACGGCCTGTGGCATCATGGAAAGGTGTACCGAAACGGTCGTCTGGCAGGAATCGGGCGGCCGGTTTATTTTCTGTGGAAAAGGACTCTGCTAATGACCATTCACGATGTTTCTCTGCCGATAACCGCTTCGCTGGTTGTCTGGCAGGATGACCCACCGGTCAGTTTGACCTACATAGCTCACCAGGATGACGGCGAAGTTGCAACGCTCTCCAGGGTGGAAATGGGACTGCACACGGGCACCCATGTCGATGCGCCGAAACATTTTATCAGGGGCGGCGCAGGAATCGACAGCCTCGATTTGAACATGCTGGTCGGACGGGCAGTGGTGGTCGAGCTCATGGACGTGGAAATCATCACTGCCGATGTGCTGGAGTCCCTGGATATCCCTGAAGGCACGGAGCGTCTGCTTGTCCACACTCGCAATTCAGAATTATGGGAACAGGGCCACCGGGAGTTTTTCACTGACTATGTTGCCTTTGACCGCAGTGGTGCCCGGTGGCTCGTGGACCATGGCGTCAGGCTGATTGGTGTGGATTATCTCTCGGTAGCATCTTTTCAGGACCTGGTTGTGACCCATGAAGTGCTTCTTGATGCGGCGGTGATCGTGGTGGAAGGGCTGAACTTAACCGGTATCTCACCGGGAGCCTACCAGTTCGTCTGCCTGCCCCTGCTCTTTTCCGATCGTGATGGGTCGCCTGCCCGGGCCATCTTGATTGATTCTGTCGATTGATTGAAAATCACACAGTCGCACATTCTCAAAGCACCTCGATGCCATCATGATTGCCGTACACCTGGACCGGGTCTCGATCACCTACGTGCAGGATTCCATCTTTGAGAATCTCTCCTGGGAGGTTCACGATGACCGTTGCGTGGGCCTGGTGGGCCCCAATGGCTCAGGCAAGAGCACTTTACTTCGACTCATCGCCGGTGAATTGGCCAGCGACACCGGTTTCACGAACCGCAAGAAGGGCTTGACCGTGGGCTATCTGCAGCAGGAGCCTGAGCTGCAAGCAGGGCAGACGGTGTTGCAGGAGGTGATGGCGGCATCTGAGCAGCTTGCTCAAGTCGAAGCAGACCTGGTCCGGGTCGAGCAGCGCCTGGCAGACCCGGATATCTATGGCAATGAAAGAGCCCTCGATCGAGCGCTGACTCGGCAGGCGCGGCTTCTGGAGGAGTTAGCCGAGTCGGGTGGGCACGGGTACGAGGGACGGGTACGGGCAACTCTGCATAGTCTCGGTTTCAGCGCAGCCGACCTGTATCTTCCTGTTGAGGTCCTGAGTGGGGGGCAGCGCAAGCTTGTAGGGTTGGCGAAATTGATGGTGACTCGTCCCGATCTTCTCCTGCTGGATGAGCCTGACAACCACCTCGATCTGGCGGGCAAAGCCTTCCTTGAGGAGTTCATTCGTGGCTACAAGGGCGGTGTCGTGATCGTCTCTCACGATCGCTACCTGCTGGATGTGGTCGTCGATGAGATCGTGGATTTGGAAGATGGTCGGCTTACGCGATACGCGGGCAACTATTCCGAATTTGCCTACGAAAAAGAGACTCGTTTGCTCAAACAGCAACAGCGTTTTGATGTGCAGCAGCGAGAGATCAGTCGCCTCGAACAGGCCGCTCAACGCCTGTTGACCTGGGGAAGATCCCACGACAATGAGAAGTTGATCAAGAGGGGCAAGGCGATTCTCAAGCGCATTGACCGCATCGATCGCATCGAAAAACCTGTGCTTGAACGTCGCCAGATGGACCTGGAATTGAAGGGCTGGCGAGGTAGCAACAAGGTGTTGGAGATCAACGATTTGGACAAGGGCTATCCGACGACCAACGGCAACGATGGGGACAAGATCGTTCTGGCAGGTCTGGATTTGCTCATCCGCCGCGGCGAGCGGGTTGGTTTGATCGGCCCCAACGGTGCAGGCAAGTCGGTGCTGTTTCGACTGATTTTGGAACAGGAGACCCCCACGGGCGGCGAGATCAAGATTGGGCCGAGCATCGAGACCGGTTACTATGCCCAACAGCATGAAACCCTGGATCCAAATCGGACTCTGATCGATACGGTTCGGTTAGCTGCGCCTCTGTCTGAACAACAGGCGGTTGCATTTCTTAACCGTTTTCTCTTTACCTATGATCAGGCCCGTAGCAGGGTGACAACGCTGTCCGGTGGCGAACGCAGCCGGCTGCAGATGGCGTTGCTGATGCTGGGTGGCCCTAACTTTTTGTTGCTGGATGAGCCCACCAACAATCTGGATATTCCCTCGGCCGAGGTACTTGAGGCAGCCCTTGAAGACTTCGAAGGTACCGCGTTGATCATCTCCCACGATCGCTATTTCCTTGACCGGGTTGTCAATCGCATTGTCGAGCTTGACGAGGGCTGCCTGACAGAATTCATCGGCAATTATAGCGATTATCAGGCCGCCATATCACACGCCTGATTGCCTCGAATCTCTTAACCTTCCTCTAATCTGCCATTCTTTTTACCTCAACCCTTCCTGTGGTAGAATCAATTGTCATGTCTGTATTACCGCCCAGCGACAGGAAAGCGGATTATGTCAGCGATATGTTCGCAGGCATTGCCGGTCGCTATGATCTGATGAACCGTTTGATGACCATTGGTCAGGATGTGCGCTGGCGCCAGATGCTGGTCCATGCAGCGGCCTTGCCCAAAGGGGGATACCTGTTGGACATTGCCACTGGCACTGGGGATATTGGGATTGAGGCTCTGTCCATGGTGCCCGATGTTCGCGTAGTAGCAGCTGACTTTTCTCTTCCGATGATGGAGGCTGGACGTTTCAAGGACGAAACCGGTCGATTGGCCTGGCTTGGTGCCGATACCCTTCATCTGCCTTTTGAGAATGATACGTTCGATGCTGTGTCATCCGGGTTTTTATTGCGCAACCTGGTCGATGTGGTCCAGGCGCTGGCAGAACAACGGCGGGTCGTACGACCGGGTGGGCATGTAGTCTGCCTGGAAACCAGCCCGCCTCCCGGCAACTGGCTGCGCCCCTTTATCCAATTTCACCTTTCGTGGGCGATTCCGACCCTGGGTAAACTGATAAGCAATTCCAGTGACGCCTATGCCTATCTGCCTCAATCTTCCCTTGCCTTTATGGCGCCCGATGTACTGGCCGAGGCATTCAGAGCGGCCGGGCTACGCGAAGTCCGCTATCGCCGATTGATGTTCGGCACGGTCGCGATTCATATCGGTGTGAAATAGTGTGATTAACGATAGTTCAACCACGCCCAGGCGACTGATTGTCGCGCTGTCCGGCGCCAGCGGTCAGGTCTATGGCATTCGTCTGTTGCAGGTGCTTCGGACCGGTGGGAAGCAGGTTGACCCGGGTCAGGCGATCGAGACTCACCTGGTTATCAGCGAGGCTGCCAGGATTATCATTGCGCAGGAAAGCGCCTATACCGCCAGAGAGGTCGAGGCCCTGGCGGATGTGGTGCACCGGCAGCGGGATATCGGGGCTTCCATTGCCAGTGGAAGCTTCGAGACCATGGGCATGGTGGTGGCGCCTTGCAGCATCAAGACCCTTTCGGCCATCGCCAACTCCTTCACCGCCGATCTTATCAGCCGGGCGGCAGACGTTCAGCTGAAGGAGGGGCGGCCGGTGTTGCTCCTGGTTCGCGAAACACCCCTGCATGTCAATCACCTGAGGTTAATGGTGCGCGCGTCGGAGGCAGGTGCGATCATCATGCCGCCGGTTCCCGCCTTTTACAGCCTTCCCAGGACGGTGGATGACATCGTCGACGACACGGTCGGGCGCTTGTTGGCCCGAATGGGCATCGAAAATGAGTTGTATTACCGTTGGTTGGGCACGCGCAAGGCAGTTGCGGATCGCGATTGAGCGAATGGGCGGACGGGCGATTGTGAAGCAGAATAGAGTGACTTGGTGAGTTTTGCTATGCAACACACAACACATATTACCCAACAGAAGCAGCATCCTCAGCATGGGGATCGCGCGGCCATCCGCGGCGTTCCATCGCTGGTTTGGCGGGCCGGGCAGGAACGGCGTCTGAACCTGATTCGCCAGTGGGCGCCAGTCGACGGCGCGCGGGTATTGGTGAATGGGTGTGGTATTGGCATGTATGTAAGGGCGTTGCGGGAATCCGGCGCGGCGGTCTGGGGCGTAGATATCGAGCGTGACCATGTGCAAGAAGCGCTTGAAAACGCCCCTGACACCTTTCTTTGCCAGGCTGCCGGGGAAACCCTGCCCTTTCCCGATGATAGCTTTGATCTGGTGTTGAGCCATGAGGTCATTGAACATGTTGGTGACGATCGGGCATATGCCCGGGAGATGGTCAGGGTATTGCATTCTCCGGCGAACGGAGACGAGAGTTGGACAGGTGTCAATGGCCAATTGCCGGTGACCAATGCTCCAAGCGGGGGAGGCAGGGCGGTGATTTTCTGCCCCAATCGGCTGTATCCGTTTGAAACCCATGGGCACTTCTGGCGGGGCACCTATCATTTCGGCAATACACCGTTCATAAACTGGCTGCCCAATCCGTTGCGCAATCGTTTGGCGCCTCACGTGCGGGCTTACAGCCGAGGCGGGTTGCGGCGCCTCTTTGACGGGTTGCCTGTGCGGGTAGTGTATCACGGCGCCATCTTTCCTGGCTTTGACAATATCGTCAGACGCCAACCTGAACTGGGACGTTGGCTTCAACGTGTAACCTATGGCATGGAACTGACCCCTTTGCAGTGGTTTGGCATTTCCCATCTGTTGGTGATCGAAAAGATTGCATGACCCGATTGATGAAAAAAGAAGAAAAACGACAAAATGAGCTACGATCCAGAACAAGTTTTGGTTAAGAGACGACGGCGAGATCGCCGTTGGAGACATCGCCCCAGGCCCTTTTTGCGAGCCGCCCAGGTGTTGCTCGTCCTCGCGATCGCCATTGGCCTGTCTGTTTTTCTGATAGTTGGCTCGGCAGTTGGCTCGGTAGCGGGAGTTTACGCCTTTTTTTCCCAGGATTTGCCCGATGCCAGCGCTATCGAAACGGAGCAGGTGGAGTTTGAAACCGTGCGGATCTATGACCGTACAGGAGAGCATCTGCTTTTCGAAAGCGTCGACCCGAGACCCTTTCGGGGGGACCGGACCCATGTGCCTCTGGACGAGATATCGAGTTGGGTTATTAGCGCCACCGTCGGCCTCGAGGATCGCAGTTTCTGGCAGAATCCCGGGGTGAACATCACGGGACTGGCGCGCGCATTTCTTTCCAACGTGCGGGGCGGCAGCGTGCAGGGTGGTAGCTCCATTACCCAGCAGTTGATAAAAAACATCATCATCGATCCGGAACTCCGTTACGTCAAGAGTTATACTCGAAAGGCCAAAGAGATTATCCTGGCCCTGGAGATCACGCGCCAATACCCCAAGGAGCAGGTTCTGGAATGGTACCTGAATTCTAACAACTACGGAAGCTTCGCCTACGGCATCGAGGCTGCCTCTCGCGTTTACTTTGACAAGTCCTCTCGCGACCTGGATCTGCCAGAGGCGGTGATGTTGACAACGATTCCCCAGTACCCGGCCCTCAATCCCTTCTTTAATCCCCAGGATGCCTATCGCCGACAGCGAAAAGCGCTTGATGCGTTGGCAAGCGAGGCTGGGGTAATTACCCAGGAGGAAGCGGATGCTGCCAAAAAATACTTCGACGAGTACATTCTTGACGACCTGCTGGAGGCCGGCTTGATCAGCCAATTCGATCATGATAACGCTGCCAACGACAAGGATGCCAGCGATCGTGTGCTCGACGCTCTGGTGGCATATGAGTGGTTGACCCAGGAGCAGGCGGATGAGGCCAGGGAATTTGGCGGCAATCGTTGGATGTTCCTGAGTGCTCGCTCAGCGGAGCGTTTCGAAAACACCAGCGCGCCCCATTTTGCCCTGTACGTGCTGGAGGAACTGCAGCAGCGTTTTAACTCGGTAGATGATCCCTATTTCATCTGGCGCGAGGGTGTTACTGTTTATACAACCCTGGATTTTGACCTCCAGAAAGCTGCGGAGTGTGTGGCTCGAATCCGTATTGCAGCGATCAATGGCACGCCTGTGGAGGAATACGTGCCACCTGAAGGCACTGCGCCTGATGCCTGCGATGATTTTAAGGACATCGATATTCCATCCAATGTGGAAGGAGTGGATCACAACGCACATAACGCGGCGGTCGTGGCGGTCCGTCCGCCTACCGGCGAGATTCTTGCCATGGTTGGAAGCGTCAATTATAACGACGAGGAGATCGACGGTGAGGTAAACGTCGCGATCGCCGAGCGTCAGCCTGGCTCCAGCTTCAAACCCTTTACCTACCTGGCGTCTTTCCTGCAGGGCTATACGCCCGCCACCCGCATCATGGATGTGAGGACGGTGTTTCCCAATCCGCCAGAACCGCCCTATGTGCCGGAGAACTACGATCGCAAGTATCACGGACCCCAGCTGTCCCGTTATGCTCTTGCTCGTTCCTACAACATCCCTGCGGTTTGGCTGATGGACAAAGTGGGCGTGAAGAACGTCATCGATCTGGCCCATAAACTGGGCATCAACACACTGGAGAAGGAGTACTACGGGCTAAGCCTGACCCTCGGTGGGGGTGAGGTGCGCTTGCTGGATATGGTCTTCGCCAACAGTGTCTATGCAAACCAGGGTGTGATGGCAGGTCAGCCGGTGCCTCTGGACCAGCAGAAGCCTGGTTTTCGTACGCTCGATCCGGTTGGCATTTTGCAGGTACGGGATAAGAATGGACAGATTCTCTACGAGTACGAATCCCCTGAGACAGAACGGGTGATCGATCCCCAGCGGGCCTTTCTGTTGCAGGACATCATGTCCGATTACAATGCTCGCAAGGCGGCTTTTGGTGAGTACGCCAGGTTCCTGGAATTGCCCGACCGGAGAATCGGGGCCAAGACTGGTTCGACTAACGGCTGGAAGGATGCCTGGACCATCGGATATGCGCCTCAACTTGCCGTGGGCGTTTGGATCGGCAACTCCGACAACGAGGCCATGGATGAGGTCCCTGGTAGCCGAGGCGCCGCCCCCATATTTCGCGGGGTCATGGAATATGCGCTCACCGGGAGGGGCGAACCTGCGGAGGAGTTCATCCGCCCGCAGGGCATTGTGGATAAATCGGTCTGTTGGGAGTCGGGTTTGTTGCCCACCACCGATTGTGCCCGCGTTGTGAACGAGAAGTTCATCGAAGGCACCGAGCCCACTCAATTCGACATTGTCTGGCGGGCGTTCGAAATCAACCGGGAAAACGACAAGCTGGCGACTGTTTATACCCCGCCCGAACTGCGCGAGCGCAGGGTCTACCAGATATATCCGCCCGAGGCTGCCGACTGGGTTGCCGATCAGGGCATTCCGCAGCCTCCGACCGAATATGATACAACGGTTGGGCAAGGCACGGTGGACCACGAGGTCGCCATTATCGAGCCGACTCCCTTCTCCTACGTGCGGGAGCAGGTGGAGATCAAGGGCAATGCCCGGCTGGGTGATTTTCGCAACTACCGCATTGAATTCGGGGAAGGTGTCAACCCGGGAAGTTGGACTCAGATCGGGCCAGAGCATGGCAACCAGGTCGGCGAGGGCACGTTGGAATTTTGGGACACGGCGCCCTTCAACGGCCTTTACAGCCTGCGGGTTGTCACCACCCGCGGTGATGGCAGCACCAAGGAGGGCGTGGTTCAGGTGACTGTGGACAACATCTCGCCCACAGTGAGCATTGAGCATCCCAGCGATGGTGACCTTTACCTGATGGAAGACGACGAGTGGGTAAGTATCACTGCCGACGCCAACGATGATTGGGCCATGGATCGGGTGGATTTTTACCTGGATAACGAGCTGTCCACCTCCAGTATCGTGCCGCCATACAGCCGGCGTTGGGATATCACGATGCGGGATTGGACGCCCGGCAAGCCCCGGCAACCAATAACGACGACGCGAGAGCTTGCCCAACCTGATGGCACTGTCATCACCGAGACGGTCGAGCTGACAAGCCAGTTTATTCCCCAGCTGGATGAGAATGGTGCGCAAACGGGGCGTTTCTTCGAGATGTGGGAGAATGGATTCGGCATCCTGATCGACGCCAGCGATGGTTACACTGAAACCCATATCCTGCAGGTTAAGGCCTATGATAGAGCGGGCAACGAGGCTGTTAGCGAGGCAATCCGAATCTTTGTGGCCCATCAGCCTGACGAGGAACCGAGGGAGAACGGGGTAGGTTTGTTGCCCTTATTGGCGATCGTTCCTGCGCTGGCACCCCGCCGGCGCGATTGGGCCTGACACATTTCATTGCATAAAACGCCAAGCTGTGCATACTTGATAGTCGATGATGTAGATCGCAGCGATTCCCGTAAGGGAGGATAGTCCGAAGCCAGCCAAATAGACCACTTTTGAGGAGCTAGGCATGACCGCAAATTCAATGTCCCCCAACAATGTTCTCGTTGCGCTCAGCCGCATGGAACCTGACTTGCCCGACCTGTTGAGCCTGGAGGATTGGCAGGCTGACGGTGACACCTTTAGCGCACAGCTGGAGATGCTCCGGCAAAGTACCGATCCTGATGAACAACTTGCCATATCGCAGTCCCTTATCGACTTGTTGACCGATTATCCAGTGGTTAACGACCGTTTGCAGACGGAGCTACACGCTCAGGCGATGTTCGAGAGAATGCTCACCACTCGCATGAGCGCACTGGCCGAAACCATGGGTATCGAGAGCGATGCCGTGGAACCATCGATAACTGCCGCGATGCGAGCGGTGCACGCCGACGTTGTGGAACCCTCTCGATCGACTGACCCCTCGCGATTGATCACGATCAAGGCTGGTGGCCGCGATGGTGGCGAGGTAATCAAGCTTAGCAACCTAACCCTCGATTTGGCGACCATGGCCAGCCTGCTTGCTAACACCACCCTGATCGGCGCCAGTTTATTACACCAGACAAATCCCATCCTCATTGCCGCCAGTATCCTTTCTCTGATCGTGAGTTTTCGCGAAGGACTCTCCGTTGAACTCAGCGAGCAGGATGCCACTGTGTTCTGGGGTTTGGTAAAGGCATGCGACTGGGATCAGATTGCCGATGAAGCTGCCATCATCAGCTGGACCAATTACGAACGGGAGCGGGTTGGCATGCCGCCGCTGCACGACTATTACGTGAAGCGGACACTGGAAAAGCTGGAAGACCTCAAATGTATCCGCCCGGTGAAAGGGCGTCCCGACACCTGGCGTCTGGTCGATCGTTACGTTATCAGGATCAGATAGCAACGCCTCACTGTTCCTCGGAAACCACATCGCTATAGACGCCCCTCCGGTTCTGGCAGGATTCAGCTGTCGAGTGCCCTATGTTTGTTTCAGGCCGCATGTTAACGTTTGGCTTTACGTTTCCACCTGTGCTAGACTGTTTGTATGACTGAACCAGATCCATCCAAGTCACTCGAAGCAGCTTCTCAATATCAGAAGGCCCGGCGGCGAGCCCTGTTTGGCGAGATGTTGGGCGTCGTACGTGGCCGTTCCCCCGAGCTGCTCTCCTTTGATGCTGTGCAATCCGCGTTGGGGGCCTGGCAGTTCGTGGAGGGTCGCGAGCCCGAAGCTATCCCCCTGGACAAGATCGTTGGAAGTGTTGGCCGGTACCGCGATTTTACGCGTGAATTCCTGCCCAGAGACACCGTCAGTGAGCACCGCTGGCGCACGGTTGCTGCCCTCGTGGATAGCATGGAGGGATTGCCGCCCATCGAGGTGTATCAGGTTGGTGACATCTACTTTGTACGCGATGGCCACCACCGCGTATCCGTCGCCCGGGCCAACGATTTCGAGGACATCCACGCCTACGTGACCCGGGTCGACACGGCGGTATCCATCGACGCCGAGACCACGGCCGAAGACCTGGCTTTGAAGGCAGCCCAGGCCGATTTCCTGCGTGCCAGCCGTGTTGAACAGGTCCGTCCTGACGCCGATTTGGATGTCACCGACGTGGGCAGCTATTACGAGTTGATGCAGCATATCGACGTCCATCGCTACTATATGGGCCTGGAGAAAAACCGCAATATTCCCTGGGGAGAAGCTGTGGCGAGCTGGTACGATTTGGTCTACCTGCCAGTGGCTGCCGCTATCTGGGCTTCCGATATTCTCGATCGTTTTCCCGATCGTACGGCGACCGATCTTTACCTCTGGGTTTGTCAGCACCGGGAGGAATTGGTCGAAGGGGGAAGCGTCCAGCCATCTCCCGTCGAAGCTGTCACCAGTTTGGGACAGCAGAGTGGAGAAAAGCCCAAAACGGGGGTTGTCAATACTGTCAAACGGGCCCTTGGCGCAAAAGCGAAGACCACTGATCTGGCTGCCGAAGCAACCAAGGTGAAACAGCGCGGAACGCGGGAGGACAAGCCTCCTGCAGATTAAGCGAAAGATCGCCGGAAGAGGGAGAAAAGACACCATGCTCAGAACCAAGATCGTCTGCACCATCGGTCCTGCGACCGACGATCCCGAGGTGTTGAGAGCATTGACAGAGGCGGGTATGAACGTGGCTCGTTTCAATATGTCGCATGGCTCACAGGAATACCATGGCGCGAACATCACCAATATCCGCGAGATATCTTTGGGCATCAAAAAGGCTGTCGGGGTTTTGGTGGACCTACAGGGGCCGAAGCTCCGGGTCGGTACCATGCCGGAAGAGGGAATCCTTCTGGAAAAGAACCAGAAGATCGTTCTCAGCACCGATGATATCGAGGCCACGCGGGAACGGGTTCCTGTGCAGTTTGAAGGACTCGCTGAAGAGGTCACGTCGGGAAACCATATCCTGATCGATGACGGCCTGCTCGAACTGGTGGTGGAATCCAGCAACGGCAAAAACGAAGTTGTCTGCCGGGTTGAGACTGGCGGCGTTCTCAGGTCGAACAAGGGGATGAACCTGCCACGTGCCGATCTGGCGATTCCCTGCATTACGGCGAAAGACCGGGAAGATCTACGATTTGCATTGCAGCGTCAGGCAGACTGGATCGCTCTTTCCTTTGTTCGCCGGGCTGAAGATGTTTTGGAACTAAAGGAGCTAATCCGGGATACCTCTCCCTTCGGTCGCATGACTCCGGTGATTGCCAAGATCGAGAAGCCTGAAGCCGTGGATAACATCGACAGCATCATTGAAGCAGCTGATGGTATCATGGTCGCGCGCGGGGATCTTGGCATCGAGACCTCGCCTGAATCGGTACCCATGATGCAGAAGATGATCATTCGTAAGTGCCTCGAGGCGGGCAAGACCGTCATTACAGCTACCCAGATGTTGGACTCGATGATTCGCAATCCGCGTCCAACCCGGGCCGAGGCCAGCGATGTCGCCAATGCGATCCTGGATGGCACAGACGCGATCATGCTTTCAGGTGAGACTGCTGTGGGAAAATACCCGGTGAAATCGGTGCAGACCATGGTTCGCATTGCCCGGGAGGTGGAGAAGAACGCTCCCTACACCTATGAGCCCCACGTCGAGCCGGCAGAGACGATCACCGAAGCGGTCTGCATGGCAGCTGCCGACATAGCGGAGTCGCTGTGCGCCGCGGCCATTATCGTGCCGACGGTAGGGGGTACCACTGCACGAACGCTGGCCGCTTTTCGACCCAGCCGGCCCATCATCGCTGTCACCATGAAACCAACCACCTTGCTTCGCCTGACCCTGGTGTGGGGCGTGCATCCATTGCTCAGCCCCCGAACCCACTCGACCAATCAGGTGGTCATCGGTTCTGTCACTCGCGCTCTTGAGGTTGGCATGATTCAGGAAGGGGATACTGTGGTGGTAACTGCCGGCGCCGTGGGAACAGCTCCCGGTGTTACCGATCTGATCAAGGTGCACACCGTGGCTCGCACGCTGGCCAGGGGGCTCGGTGTCGGCTCAGAGATAGCCACGGGTCAGGTGCGACGGTTGCAATCTCCCTTGGCCGGTGATGTCGAATTGACCGACGACGAGATCGCTGTCACCGACTCAACGGACCGCAGCTTCATCAATGCCCTTTCACAAGCCGCCGGTTTGATTACCTCCACGGGAGGGGTTGACAACAGTCATTGCGCATTGTTGGCCTCGGAGCTGGGCCTGCCCGCGATTCTGGGCATTGGCGAGGACATTGATGCCCTGGAGGAGGGCCAATGGATCAAGATGGATGCTGAAAAGGGGGTTGTGACTGAACTCTATCCGGACCGCGAGGCAAACGTTGTGCGGCAATGATGGTCGATCGATATGTCCATGAAAACCAGGAGCCTCCGCCAGATCGGCGGAGGCTCCTGGAATCTATGCTGTCTGTGAGATTGTTTTTTACTTGATCTCGACGGTAGCGCCCGCAGCCTCGAGAGCAGTCTTGTACTCCTCAGCTGATTCCTTGGAGATGCCCTCAACTACGGTGGTGGGAGCATCCTCGACCAAAGCCTTGGCTTCCTTGAGACCCAAGCTCGTCACCTTGCGAACTTCCTTGATGACGTTGATCTTCTTGGCACCCACATCCTTGAGGACGACGTCGAACTCGGTCTGTTCTTCGACTTCCTCCTCGCCGCCGGCAGCACCGGCCACAGGGCCAGCCATGGCCATCATGGGAGCAGCAGCGGAAACACCCCATTCGTCCTGGAGTTGCTTGGCCAACTCGGCAGCCTCGAGCAGTGTCAGGGAATTCAGTAGTTCTTTGACTTGTTCGATCTTATCAGACATTTAGCTAACCTCCAATTTGGTTGTAGAAAAATATTTCCAGTGTTGTTTGCCCATCCTTTTGGACGGGATAGCGCCAATAGTGACGCTGCGATCGGGTTTTCTAGGCGCTTGCGCCCTTTTCGGAATAGGCCTGTATCGTCAGCGCCAGTTCTCGCAGAGCGGCCTCCAGCGTGCGGTAGAGTTCATTGGCTGGCGCCTCAATGGTCCGCGCCAACTCGCTCGCCGGGCTCTGAATAGAGCCAAGCAATTGCGCCCTTACCTCGATTCGGGTAGGCAGATCGCGCAGACTCATGGCGCCCTCTGCATCAAGGACCTGGCCTTCCAAAATGGCGGCCTTGATCTCAAGCACATTCGAGGCTTTAGCGGCAGCAAACAGAACTTTGGCTGCCGTGGCGATGTCGTCAGGCATGTAGGCGATGGCCGTTGGAGTAGTCAGATGCTCCTCTGGCACGGGCATGCCAGTACGTTCCAGCGCCATCTTGATCAGCGTGTTTTTGACGACCTGAACCTGAGCATCTCGCTCACGCATTTCCTTGCGCAAGTCCTGAATTTCCTGAACGCTCATGCCCCGGTAGTCGGTCAGCACGATGGCCTGGCTATTGTTCAGTAGCTCGACGTATTGCTCTACGAGTTGTTCCTTCTTTTCTCTCGATATTGCCAAGTGCTTTACCTCCTGTTAGGATGTTAGTACTAATGACAGCAAAAAGCCCTCACGCCGGCCGACGCGAGGGCTCACAGACCAGGTTGACCTGGGCCATATCAAGGGGATAGATAGCCCGCGATCTCAGGTTCTGGATTCGTTCGCTTCGGCAGGCGGTTGATTAAGCCACGTTACATGGCACCTGCTGTCTTCAGCAACGGAAACGGATTGGTTGTTAACTACTGTCCGGTGGAAAAACTCACCGGCAGGTGTTCTCTGTTGGTCTTAGGCTGTGCGCAGGGCACTTGCCAGGTTTGCGTCAACCTTCACGCCAGGCCCCATGGTTGGTGCCAGGGTGACACGACGAATATAGGTGCCCTTGGCGCCCGAAGGTCTGGCCCGGTCGACTGCTTCCATGATTGCGGTGAAATTCGCCATCAACTGCTCTTCGGTAAAGCTGGCCTTGCCGATCTGGGCATGCAGGTTAGAGGTCTTGTCGACCCTGAACTCAACACGACCCTGGCGGGCCTCAGTGATAGCCTGGGCAAGATCGTCCTCGTTGACGATGGTACCAGCCTTGGGACTGGGCATCAGGCCGCGGGGACCAAGGACCCGGCCAAGACGTCCCACCTTGCGCATCATGGATGGCGTGGCAATCGCCATGTCGAAATCCAACCAGCCGCCCTGTATCTTTTGTACAATCTCGTCACTACCTACGAAGTCGGCACCGGCTTCCTCGGCCGCCCTGGCAGCATCGCCTTCGGCAAAGACCAGAATGCGAACTTCCTTACCTGTGCCAGCGGGAAGCAGTACCACGCCACGCACCTGCTGGTCGGCATGTCGGGGATCGACACCCATGCGCAGATGGGCCTCTATGGTCGCATCGAATTTGGCGTAGGAGACTTCCCGGATCAGCTTGATGGCCTCTTCCGGGGGATAAAATGTGTCGTTATCTACCAATTTGCTGGCGTCCCGGTATTTTTTGCCGCGTTTTGCCATTGTATACTCCTGGTGGTGCAAACGGAAGTGGCTGTGCACTTCCTCCCACGGGTGTTGAATCTTTGTTAACTAAATGGACAGATGGATGCTCATAATGGTGAGCAGGTTTTATCTAACCTTCGACGGTGATACCCATGCTGCGGGCTGTGCCCTCAATCATCCGCATCGCGCCATCAACATCCGTGGCGTTGAGGTCCTTCATCTTCAATTCCGCGATATTGCGCAGATCAGCCTGGGTGACAGTACCTATCTTTTCTTGGTTGGGCTCCGATGAACCCTTGTCGACGCTTGCAGCTTTCTTCAAGAGGTCACTGGCCGGTGGGGTTTTGAGAACAAAAGAGAAGGATGAATCCTGAAAGATAGTGATCTCAACAGGAATGATATTGCCAGCCTGGCTGGCCGTTTTTGCATTGTATTCCTTGCAGAAACCCATGATGTTCACGCCATGCTGGCCCAATGCCGGACCAACTGGAGGAGCCGGGTTTGCCTTGCCTGCCGGAATCTGTAATTTTATGATCGCTTTAACCTTTTTTGCCATGCTCGATGTTCCTCATGCACCGCGATTGAGCGGTGAAAGAATGTGTTACACTTTTTCTAGTTGTAAAAAATCTACGTCGACCGGAGTCTCCCGATTGAAGAATGATACCATGATCCGTGCCCGGCCTTTGTCCGGGAAAAGCTCATCCACCGTGCCGGTGAACTCGGCAAAAGAACCCTCCACGATACGTACCTTCTGGCCAACCTTGAAATCGACCTTGATCTTGGGCTCTTCCGACTCCAGCTTTTGCAGGATTCTCTGGACTTCCTCGTCGGGAAGGGGCGTTGGCTTATTGCCCATGCCGACAAAGCCAGTCACATTGGGCGTATTACGCACCACGTACCATGATTCCTCGTCCATGATCATCTGGACAAGGACGTAGCCAGGGAAGACCCGCTTTTCTACGATACGCCGCTGGCCATCCTTGAGTTCGATTTCCTCTTCGGTGGGTACGACCACCTGGAAAATCTTGTTCTGCATGTCCATCGACTCGATCCGGTGCTCAAGGTTTCTTTTGACCTTGTTCTCGTAACCGGAGTAGCTATGGACAACGTACCAACGAGCATTCTCAGGCACTTCCAGGGTTTCAACCTGCTCGTCAGCCGTTTGCTCGGCCTCGGTAGTTGGGTCTTGTGTTGTATCGGGCGTGTCTTTGCTCACAGTAACTCTCAGGTTCAGGCGATGATCTTGAGGACGACCACCAGATGATATCCTATCGACGGTTAGCTGACAATCAAGCCAACCATGGATGAAAAGATGTTATCAAGCGTCCATAAAAAGAGAGACATGGCTACCGTAACCACGAGCACGATGAACGTGAGGTTGATTGCTTCTTCACGGGTTGGCCACGTCACCTTGCGCATTTCGGCACGCGTTTCGCGCAGGTATTTGAGGATAGGATTCTCTTTTTTCTTGGCTGTTGCAGCTTTACTCACGCTTATCTTCTCGCTTACGAAACTGGAAACACCGGTCTGAAATCCAGGACGGCATCTCGCGTACGTCACGGTCGCAATGCGCCGCGTTCACCTTATATCTTGAGCAATGCTCGACGAAACAGTGGCAGGCGTGGCAGGACTTGAACCCGCAACCTACGGTTTTGGAGACCGTCGCTCTACCAAGTTGAGCTACACGCCTGTGCTGAACGATGGTGATGCCAGGGACAGGAGATCGTTATGCGTTCCGCACCCTCGTTTCAATGCCTACTTTGTCTCCCGGTGCGGCGTATGCTTTCGGCAGCGGGGACAGTATTTGTTCAGTTCAATCCTTGCCTGGTCGTTGCGGCGGTTTTTCTCTGTGGTGTAATTGCGTTCCTTACACTCGGTGCACGCCAGGGTAACAACAATGCGAACTGATCTTTTTGCCATTTTTATCTCTCAGTTAGTTGAGTGAGGGACAAGGTCAGAAACCTGCCCCTCACCGAAATGCTATCCAGTTTTTTACTCGATGACCTTGGTGATGACACCAGAGCCGACGGTGCGGCCACCCTCGCGGATGGCGAAGCGGGAGCCGGCCTCCATGGCAACAGGCACGATGAGCTCAACACCGAGGTTGACGTAGTCAC